>NZ_QTWU01000016.1:0-65773 GCF_003461285.1 Eubacterium sp. AF17-7
GATAATCAGTCATACAACATGGGAACAAAAGAAGGAATTGTTGCAATGTGCAATATGTTATTAAACGGTTTCTATGTAAATAACTATTATACAAAGTCACAGACAGCAGAAAAGTATTTTGCACCACTTAGACCTGATCAGGTAGTAATAGGTGTGCCTTCATCAGCAAGTGCTGCAGGAAGCGGACAGGTTTCAAATGAAACATTACAGAGTGCATTTACAGAATTAAACAATGCACATCCTGGATTAAGAGGAATTATGACATGGTCAATTAACTGGGATTCATCACAGAATAAGAACTTATTTGCACAGAGTAATGGTAGATTCCTTGATAGTCTTTCAGGAGAAGAAACAACAAAGACACCAGAGATAACAACAAAGGCACCAGAAACAACAAAGGTGGCAGAGATAACAACAAAGGCACCAGAAACAACAACAAAGGCACCAGAAACAACAACTAAAACACCAGAAACAACAACTAAAACACCAGAAACAACAATTGATTCAGAATATCCACAGTGGAATAAAGATACAATTTACACAGGTGGAAACAGAGTTATATATAATGGAAAAGTATATCAGGCAAAATGGTGGACACTTGGAGATAATCCGGAAACATGTGGTCAGTGGGGTGTTTGGAAATATGTTGGTGATGCAACAGTAACACAGCCAACAACAAAGGCGCCAGAGACAACAACAAAGACAGTTGAGACAACAACTAAACAGGAAATAGTTTTAGATAAACCATTTGGATTAGTAGTAACTTCAACAGCAAATAACTCAATTACAGTTGTATGGGGCAGAGGCACAATTGATTTATATAATGTTTACATTGATGGAAAATTAGTATCAAATGCAGTAGCATGTGGCTCATACACATATACAGGTTATACAGCTGGAAGACATACAGTTGCGGTAACAACAACTTATAATGGAAAAGAGTCAGAAAAGACAGAAACTGTAGTAGATGTAAAAGGTCAGACAGAGACAACAACAAAGACAGTAGAGACAACAAAAGCACCTGAGACAGAAGCAACAACAGCTAAAAGTGAAGAAACAACTAAGGCTGCTTCAGGCTATCCTGAATGGGTAAATGGAAAAGTTTATGTAAAAGGTGATAAAGTGTCTTATAACGGAAATGTTTATGAAGCTCAGTGGTGGACAAATGGTGATAACCCTGAAACATGTGGCCAGTGGGGCGTTTGGAGATTGACAGACGGAACAACAACAAAACCGGCGGCAACAACAAAGCCTGTGGAAACAACAAAGCCTGTGGAAACAACAAAGACACCTGAAGTAACAACAAAAGCTCAGGAAGTAACAACATCAAAAGAAGAAGAAACAACTCAGGATAATAACTATACAGTTAACAAGAGTTTACCTGAACATATTGTTACAGGATATTGGCATAACTTTACAAATGGAGCTGCAAACTTAAAGTTAAGTGAAGTACCATCATACTATGATTTAATTTGTGTTTCATTTGCAGATTCAACATCAACACCTGGAGAAGTAACTTTTAGTGTAAATGGAGACTTAAGCAAGGCAGTTGGTGGATATACAGATGCACAGTTCATTCAGGATATTAAGACATTAAAGGAAAGAAATCAGCATGTAATTCTTTCTATTGGTGGTGCTGAAGGTACAATTTATATTACAAGTCAGGCAGCAGCAGATAATTTTGCAAACAGTTTAATTAAAGTAATTGAACAGTTTGGATTTGAAGGTGTAGACATTGACCTTGAAGGTGGAGCAGTAGCAGGAACGGAATATATTGCAGGAGCACTTAGAAAGGTTCATAACCATTTCGGCGACGAATTTATTATTACAATGGCACCTGAAACATATTATATGCAGAGTCCAACATCTAATTACTTTAAGTTAGCATTAGATATTAAAGATATTTTAACAGTAGTTAATATGCAGTATTACAATTCAGGTAGCATGGTTGGATACGGTGGAGGAGTTTATAGCTGTGGTTCAGTTGATTTCCTTACATCACTTGCAACATTGCTTATTGAAAACGGATTAAGACCAGATCAGGTCGGAATTGGTGTTCCATCATCAGCACCGGCTGCAGGAAGTGGTCTTGTATCTACAAATACATTAACATCAGCTCTTAATTGTTTAACAAAAGGAATGGCAAGTGGTGGAAGCTTTATGCCGCCTAAGACATATCCTTCATTAAGAGGTGTAATGACATGGTCAATTAACTGGGATGCATCTAATGGATACGCTTGGGGAAGCGCAATGGATAAGGCAATAGATACATTACCAAAAACAAAATAAAGGTATTAAATGTAGCTGGGGAGCTATAAAATATTGGGGTTTAAAGTAAGCCGTTTAAGTGAGAAATCACTTAGACGGCTTTTTCGATTTTTATGGCTGATTTCTTAATGCTAATTAAAAAAAGAAAATATTGTACAAATCATGCTTTAAAAAGAAACCAGATAATAGATTTAATATGCCGATTATAAAAAGTAATAATTTAAAATAATGTTTATATAGAAAATTTGAAAAATATATAAAATATAATTGACTACATAACTAAAATGTGATATTATTCTGAGCACCGAACAAATAACATAATATATGTATAATAACATGGCACACAATATGTATCAAAAATTGAACGATGAAAAGAGTGTTGAATAAATAATAATTAGTAGTTATAAGGCTTTTATCATCGCACTTAGGAAGAAACATAGCTGTGTAGTTCTTACCCGAAGCGTATAATATGTGATTATTTGGAATAAAGTATAGGAGGTAAATTATGGACATTTTTTTACAGGAACATGGTAAAACAATTTTCATTGCAGTATGCATTTTGCTGTTAGTGGGTGTTGCTTATGTTGTGGGACCGATTATATCAGATGCGATTAAGGGAATTGTAAACAGTTATGCAGGTTCTGTAACTTTTAACAGTGTAGCAGGAAAGATTAGTTAATTATAGGCGAAAGGGGAATACAGTTGAGAAAATTGTCATTGCCGGATAGGGCATTTGGAAAGTTATTACCATTTATTTATGACGATAACATTACGGACATCAATTATAGTCGTGAATTATGGGTGAATGATTTAAATAAGGGAAGGTATAAGATTGAGGGATTTACGTTAGATGAATTGTTTATACAACAGTTTTATACAAAAATAAGTAATTTAATGAATGTTCAATTTAATCAAAACAATCCATTATTAGAAGCGGAAACTGAAAATTTAAGAATTTCGATTTTGCATGATTCAGTTACAAATACAGGAATCAGTATAAGTATTAGAAAAACTCCTGCTGTAAGAAGAATAAGCAGGGAAAGTATTTTAGAAAGTGATTATTGTCCGGAAGTATTGGATATTTTTATGGAAAACGCCATCAAGGCACACTGCACTGTGATTGTTGGAGGGTTACCGGGAGTGGGTAAAACAGAATATGTAAAATATTTAACAAGTTATATTCCGGACTATGAAAGGGTGTATACAATTGAGGATAATCTTGAATTAAGATATTCGTCAATTAATCCGCAGAAAGATTGTGTGGAAATTAAGGTAAGTGATAATTTTGGATATGCTGATGCACTAAAGGCAAGTAAACGACAATTACCAACATGGGTTTTGCTTGCGGAGGCAAGAGGAGAGGAAGTTAAGTATCTTTTGGAAAATATTTCGGCAGGAGTACATTGTATAACGACAATTCACTTGGATGATGCAGGTAAAATACCCGATCGCTTAAGAAACATGGGACAGTCAGTTTATGAAAATGATGTTTATTCGTTTATTGATATTGGAATACAATTGCAGTCGGTAGTAAAACAGGGAGAGAAAATTTCGAGAAAAATAACACAAATTATTTGTTTGTCAAGATATGAGGATAGAAATGAAAAGACAATGATATATGAAGATGGAAGAATATTATGTAGAAAACTTCCACCTGAATTGATGAGAAAATTCAGAATGGCAGGTATTACAGATCCTTTTAAGAAAAGTGAAAATTAGGAGATAAATGAAAAAAGTAAAATATTTTAGAAAATACATATGTATTATAGCTATAGTTGTAGGAATAGCATTTGCGTATAAGTTAGAACTTCCAATAGTGATTGCTATAGGTGTAATAACAACGTTACTTATGCCTATGCTATATAAAGAAGAAAAAAAGAAAAGCTATTATAAGAAAAAATTTGAAGACTTAATAAGCTATATGGAGCAGATGTGCTATTCGTTTAAGAAAAGTGGAAAAATCAGACCATCTCTTATAGATGCACAAAAAATAAGTGATGGTGAGATGAAGGAAATAATTGAAGAAGTTATTGTAAATATTGATTCTAAAATGAATGAAGATATTTATGAGCAGGCACTTAAAATTCTCGAAGAAGAATATTATTGTAAAAGACTTATTTCACTTCATGAATTTATTATAAAAATAGAAAAACAAGGTGGAGAATTTGAAGAATATATAAATATTATTCTTAGCGATATAAAAGAGTGGAGTGATAGAACGGAACTTTTTAGAAGAGATATAGATAGGATAAGAAGAAACGTTCTTATATCAATTGGAGCTACACTATTAACATGTGGATTTATGGCTTATCTTATACCAAAAGAATATTCATTTACAGGAAATATAGTATATCAGATAAGTTCGATGATTATTATTTTGATAATGCTTGTCATTTATATTTTTGTTTATAAGAAACTAAATATTGACTGGTTGAAAGAGGAGAGTTTTCTTAATCCTGAAATGGTAGATAAGTATTATGACTTAATTATGAAAAGCCAGAATGAAAAAATAAAATTTATGGACAAGTTGTCAATTAATAAAGTCAAAAAGAGAATGAGACGGGAAATATCGAAAGTATTTCCTGATTGGTTAAGGCAGGTAGCGTTGAATTTGCAACAGCAGACAGTACAGTCTTCAATAGAAAATTCATATGATGATGCGCCATATATTTTAAAAAGACCAATACGACATTTATTAATTGATTTTGAAGAATATCCAATAGGGATAGAACCTTATGATAATTTTCTTCAAGAACTCGATATGCCTGAAATACAGTCATCATTAAAAATGTTTTATTGCATAAATGAGTTAAGTAAAGAAGAAACTTATAAGCAGACAAATGCAATTATAGATAGAAATAATAAGATGTTAAAGCAGGCGGAAGAAATGAAAAATAAAGACAGAATTGGATTAGCAGGGACTTTGTCAGCAGGACCAATGATGGTAGGAGTTGTAAAGATAATTATTGATATGGTGCTTATGATTTTAGTATTTACGTCCGCATTGGGAAATGTAATGAATGGAGGATGAAAATGAAATTATTATTATCTGAATTAGGTCAGACTTTGATTTATGGAATATTATTTTTATTCATTGTTGCGGGATTTTACCATGTGTTACAGCAGGTTACATAGTTTTATGAGAGTAAAAATAATATGAAAATAAGTTTTTGATTTATAAAAATAGTAAAAGTCGAACCTTATATTATAAAAAGAACAAATGGAAGAATAGAGTAATTTGGGATAAAAGGAAGGTAGAGAATGGAGAATTTATTAGAAGAACATGGCGAGATAATTATAAGTGGAATTATTTCGGTAATATTAATAATTTTGTCTATTGCAATTATGTATACTGCAGCGGGAATGAATGTAGATTTTTTTACAAAACTGGTAGGAGGATAACGCATGGAAGTATTTTTAAGCGAACATGGACAAACTATTCAATATGCGGTAATTGGTGTAATTATTGTTGCACTTATTAGCATTATAACAAACACAAGTATTAAAAAAATAATGCCTGCATACAACTGTGAAGGAAGTAATACTAACAGAGAGTTTTCGGAAGAATACAAAAAGAAATGCCCTATTATTGTAGGTGACGATGTTATATATGTTACATATTTAGATAAAAGTTTTGATGTGACAAATCAAATTAGTGCAAGGGATTATGATGGAAAAGATATAACAGATAAATTGAAAATATATGGAGATGTAGATGTGTTTCACAGAGGTGTATATAACATTAAATGTATTGTAAGAGGTGAAAGTGGCATTAAAAGTATTAGGAATATGAATGTTGTAGTGGAATAAGCAATGGTAATACAGATTGGCCTGGAAATAAAAAGTCAATGTTAAATTAGAGGAGGAAAAAGATGAAACTGGCAATAGAAATGTTTTCTATAGTTATAGTAGTAACAATAGCCTGTATAGTTTTTTCGTCGTATATAAGCACGGAAAATCAAAATGTAAAAGCGAGGGATTTTTATAATGTAGCAGTTAATCGTATAGAGGATAGTAATTGCGATGCACAAGTTATCAAACAATGTAAAGAAGAAGCCGGTGAAAAAGGATATATGTTGGTTACAGAAGATAATTCATTATCAGAAAATGAACTAAGTTGTTATGTTAGTATGGAATATAATATAACGTTTCCAATTTATCAAATGTTTGGAGAAAACAAGAGTAAAAAAGTTGTGATTGAGGGGTATGCAAGATGATTGGAAAATGGAGTGTAGTAATAGAAAAAAATATTTTGAAAGTATGCGTTGTGCTTGCTTTTTGCTGTATGGTTCTTTTGCAAAACAATGTTTATGGCGCGACTACAGAAAATGGAAGTAGAAGTAATCCGTATCTTGTGCAAACAGAAAGTAAATTAAAAAATATATTTAGCAATAACAAAAAAACAAGCGTAGTATATATTGCCATAGTTGGTAATATAAAAATTAAAGATGGAATAAAAGTAACTCAAGGAAGATATATGCTTTATTCATCAGGTGGTGAAAGAACTATTAGTAGAAGTAAAGACATAAGCGATGATGTAAATAAATCAGATAAATATTGTTTTAAAATCTCAGATGGAGCGGAAGTTCATTTTGGCGATGGAATGGGTGGATATAAGTTATATCTTGATGGAAAAAAGAATCAAATTTCTTTTGCAACAAAAGGGTTTATAAAAGTTGATGACAGTTCAACAGGAACGATTGGAAATGCATGTGTAGTAAAAAATGTTACTAATTATAATGGCGAGACGGAAGCAGGAGCGGTTAGAAGCACAGGAACATTGAATGTATATGGAATTATTCATGACTGTGATGGAGTAAAAGGCGGAGGAATTACCATTAAAGGCGGAGTGTGCAATATATGGCCCGGAGCACAAATATATAAATGTTTTACTCTAAGTCAGGGTGGTGGAGTATATGTTGGAAATTATTCAGAATTAAGGATATATGATGGTGAAATTTTTGAAAATGAAGCATTAGAAGAAGGCGGAGGAATTTACATAGGTGGTTCTTCGCATTTATTAATGACTGCAGGAATAATACATAATAACAAATCAGGTGAGGAAGGTGGAGGCATATTTGGAACAGGATTAGGAACAATTGTAAATATAAATGATGGATGGATATATGGCAATGATGCCGGAGCCAGTGCCGGAGGCGTATTTTCAGGATATCAGGCAGGTCTTATTCTTGGGTCAGGCAGTACTGCACCGACAATTAGTGGAAATGAAGCAAGAGGAAGTGGTGGTGGAGTAAGATGCAATGGCGGTATAGGTGAAGGACATGGTGGATGTACGGTTATATATAATGCAAGGATTATAGGAAACACATCAGGAAATTTAGGAGGAGGAGTAGCCTGCGGTGATGATTCAAAAATAACTATCGAAGCAGTAAATATATTTAGC
This sequence comes from Eubacterium sp. AF17-7, assembly GCF_003461285.1. NCBI lineage: Bacteria > Bacillati > Bacillota > Clostridia > Eubacteriales > Eubacteriaceae > Eubacterium > Eubacterium sp. AF17-7. The sequence continues at coordinate 7,673 of NZ_QTWU01000016.1, forward strand.
AACTCAAGCGTTGATAATGCGGGAGGATTATCCATAGGGAAGAATGTTGAGGATATAAATGGCGGAGCCATAAAACTTTATAATAGCATAATAGGTGAAAATGGAGCTACTGATAAAGGTGGTGGAATATGCACGGATTCTTCTGTTTTGATGAGAAATACCTCAATAAATAACAATTCTTCACGAAACGGAGGAGGCCTTTATATTGGCAATACAGCTACGGTTCATATGTGGATGGGAAGTTACATAAATAATAATTATGCATACAATAATGGCGGGGGTGTATATATAGGTGAAAAAGCTAACTTTTTACTGACGGACAATAACATATATCAAAATAATTGTGCTAAAAACGGAATGGGTGTGTATGTAAGAGGAAAGTTTCAAATGTTTAGCATAGCAAGTGTAGATGAAAGTAATGAAGTATATCTTACCAGACAGACATACATATCAATAATAGACAGATTGCTAAAACCTAGCGGATATGTTGCAGTTATAAGGACAACATTAACTGACCCGGGAACAATAATTGCACAGGTTGAATATAGTACAGATGCACAGAGTGAATTATATTATGTAGGTGATGCAGTTGCAGAATTAAATAACCAAAATTGTGTAAAAAAGTTTTCGGTACGAAATATTGGTGAAAATAAGCTTTTGAGACCAACCAAATTTGTAAAAACTTATGTGGATAATGAAATAATAATAAGTGAAAAATATGATGTTATATTTAATAAAAATACTTCTGAACGGGTTTTAGGAATGCCTGATAATCAGATTAAATTTTGGCAGGAAGACATAATAATAAGTGGTGTTACAGTCAAAAGAAATGGATATCATACAGTAGAAAATAAACATTGGAATTTTCAAAGTGACGGTAATGGAGAAACTATAAAACCCGGTGGAATATTGTATGTAAATGGAAATCAAATATTGTATGCCCAGTGGGAAAAAGAAAAGATTATAAATTTATTTATAAATGCTACGGATAGATATTACGTAGTTAATCAAAATATAAAACTGGATATGAATGAGTTAGTTAAGAAAGTAAAAGTTACTGATGATACATATTCAAATAAAAAATATCCTATATACATAAAAAACATAATTGATGTATCAGGTAAAAATTATTATGAAAGAGGAAAGAATAAAGAATGTGAAGATGTAAATAATTCAGATATTGTATTAACTGAGAAGTTTATGAACACAGAGTCTGTTGCAGAATTTATAGTGACAGTTTGTACAAATGCCGGAGATGATAGTTCTTATACAGAAAAGAAATTTGGTGTTTATATTATAAATAATAATGACTATAATCCTATGGTTAGATTTGTTTCAAAGGAATATATGGATACGTTAAATAAAAATTCTAAATGGAATCTTTCTATGCGGAACAGGCTAGAAGAAAGACTTAATAAAAAAGAAGGACAGGGAATGAAAAAGTATAAAATGTCAAAAGAAATGGTGAATGAAATTAAGAAAAACAGATGATGGCTAAATAATTACAGGAACCTTGGAGAGGGTATAAAAACTACTACTATAAAATTATGAGGAAAACAGATGAAGCAAATTTCAATAGTGATTGGATTAATTGTATCAGTTATGATTGTAAGTATGACTATTATGGCGTTAGAAGAAAATAGTTCAAGAGAAACAGAACTAAACAGAGCAGTCGCAGCGGCTGTAAAGCAGACAGTAAAAGCAAGTTGTGGTAAGAATAAAGAAATTAACAGTAATGACGATATGATAAATTTTTGTATGAATAATATTGCATATAATGTCAGTGGCACATCAGATTATGAAATAGAAGTCATGTCTGTTGATTACAAAGAAGGAATGTTGGATATAATAGTTACAGAAAAATATACAAATGTAGTGGGAAAAGAAAAAAAGATTACTATAAGAAAAGCTGCAATTTATGGATAAAATAAGTTGCAATAAAAGAGATAATAAACATTTTCTTTTTCAGAGTTGTAGAAATAGAAATGTTACAATGATATGATAATAACGAAAATAAATGACATTTTGTTAGGTTGAAAGGAATGTAGATAATATGAGAGATTATGTTATTGTAACAGATTCAGCAAGTGATTTGCCAAAAGAAATTTTAAAGGAATATGATATTCCTTGCCTCCCTTTATATTATAGTATAGACGGAGTGATATACGGAGATGAAAAAAACATTGAGCCACATGAATTCTTTGAACTTATGAGAAAAGGTGCGATGCCTACAACGATGGGATGTAATCCGGAATATGCAACAGAGATGTTTAGAAGTATTTTGAATCAGGGAAAAGACATATTGCACATTGCTTTTTCATCTGCATTAAGTGTTAGTTATAATTCAGCACGAATTGCAGCAGAGGACTTAAAAGAAGAATTTCCGGATAGTAATATTGTTGTTATTGATTCAAAGGCTGCATCTTTAGGTCAGGGGCTTTTAGTATATAAAGCAGCAACTCTGAAAAAAGAAGGTAAAAGTTTAGAAGAAGTAAAGACCTGGATTGAAGAAAATTTAAATCATATGTGCCATTACTTTACTGTAGATGATTTATTCCATTTACATAGAGGTGGAAGAGTGTCAAAAACAACTGCAGTTGTAGGAACTTTAATACATGTAAAACCTGTACTTCATGTAACAAATGAAGGAGAATTAAAACCATTCCAGAATGTTCGTGGAAGAAAGAAAGCATTACAGAGTCTGGTTGATTCCATGAAAAAAGAAGGCGCAGGTTATGAAAATAAAGTAGCCTTTATTGTACATGGTGATTGTATAGAAGATGCCAATAAAGTAGCTGATAAAATAAAAGAAGAATGTGGAGTAGAAAAAGTAATCATAGGAATGCTAAGTCCTACGATTGGAACTCATGCAGGACCAGGAACAGTTGGTTTGTTCTTTATAGGAGAAAATAAATAAAAAATTTATTAATTGAAGTGATACCAAGATAAATACAGAGATGAAAATTACAAAAAGAATCTGTACCAGATTTTATGACTTTGGTATTGCATATATATTGTATACTATACACTAACAGCCAGGCTTCCAAAAAGTCTGGCTGTTAGTGTATAATTAACAAATATAAAATTAATATATATCTTATAAATTAGATAGTTATGATATGTGTGAAATTAATCCAATTTTATACTAACTTCTCCGGAAGAAAGAAGTTTTTCAGTTCCGTCTTCAAATCTGACAAGAAGATGACATTCATCGTCAATTGAAATTGCCTGGGCAGGCTTGTTACCATCTTTGTCAATAACAGTAATATTTTTTCCTAATAATATAGAGCGGTCAATATATTCTTTAAGGTAACTCTTTGATTCAAATGAATTGTAAAAGCCCATAAAGTAATTTAAGACATGAGCTAATAATTTGCTACGCTTGTTAATGGAATCGCTTTCTTTGTCAAATATAGCTGTAGCAACTTTGTCGATTTCTTCAGGAAATCCACCTTCAGGAAAACAAACATTAATACCGATTCCGACAATTGCATAGTTAAGTTTGCCTGTTTCCATATTAAAAGTAGCTTCAGTTAATATTCCACATACTTTTTTGTTATCTACAAAAACATCGTTGACCCATTTTATTTTTGCCTTTTTATCGGAAACATCTTCAATTGCCTTAGCAACTGCAACTGCTGCACTTGTAGTTAAAAAAAGTGAATCGCTGGCAGGAATATCAGGACGAAGTAGTATACTAAAATAAATTCCTGTACCTGCAGGTGAAACAAATTTTCTTCCCATACGACCACGACCTAAAGTCTGCTCACTGGCTACGAGGACAGTTCCTTCTTTTGCACCATCTTCAGCCATTTCTTTTAAAACAGTATTAGTTGAAGAAATTGTGTCATACACATGGATATCTAAATTATATTTTAAAAACTCACCAACACTGTGCTTACTTAAAATATCATTTGATTGTTCAAGACAATAACCTTTATTTGTAGCAGCCAAAATCTTGTACCCTTCATTTTCTAAAGATTTGATTGCCTTCCAAATAGAATTTCTGCTAACGTTTAATTCTTTTGCAAGAGTAGCTCCTGAAAAATACCTTCCTTTATTTGCTTCAAGCATATGTAAAACTTCATCTTTAACGCTCATAATATTCCTCCTAATGCTTCTATAAGTATAACAAATATGAATAAAATATCAAATGAAGCCTGAAAATAAAATAAGAATTAAAATCAGATAAAAAATTTATTACTATATAAAATTAGATAAAAAAATTTATTGTTAATGAAGAAAAAAATTAAATGTGTTAGAATATAGAACGAGTATATCAGTTGAATAGATTTTTAGTTGAAGTTGATAATATATTAAGATAATAAGGTGAATAGTATAAAATGATGACAGATTTACGTTGGAGCGAATAGCGAGTGATAATTCATAAGATATTTTTGACCGAACATCTTAAAAAAGAAAAATATTATGGAAAGGAAAAATTAATGGCAGTAAAAGATATCAAAGAATATGAAATTATAAAACAATATTATATGGAAGACTTGAATTCACAGGCTTATTTATTAAAGCACAAAAAGACAGGAGCAAGAATTGCATTATTATCAAATGATGACAATAATAAAGTTTTTAATATTGGTTTTAGAACACCGGTAAATGATGATACAGGAGTACCGCATATAATTGAACATACAGTTCTTTGTGGCTCAGATAAATTCCCGGTGAAAGACCCATTTATCGAACTCGTAAAGGGGTCACTTAATACATTTTTAAATGCAATGACATATCCGGACAAGACTGTGTATCCGCTTGCAAGTTGTAATGAAAAAGATTTTCAAAATATAATGGATGTTTATTTGGATGCAGTATTTAATCCACAAATATATAATCATCAGGAGATTTTTAAGCAGGAAGGATGGCATTACGAATTAGAATCACCGGAAGATGAGTTGAAAATAAATGGTGTAGTTTATAACGAAATGAAGGGAGCATTTTCCTCAGTAGCAGGAGTTCTTGACAGACAGGTATTGCATTCGCTTTTTCCGGATACAACATACGGCTTTGAGTCAGGTGGGGATCCGGTATCAATACCTGATTTAACTTATGAAGAATATTTGGATTTTCATAGAAAATATTATCATCCGTCAAATAGCTTTATATATTTGTACGGAGATATGGATATGGAAGAAAAACTCCGTTTTATAGATAAAGAATATCTGAGCAAATATGATACATTAGAAATAGATTCTGAAATAAAAATGCAGAAACCATTTGATAAACCGGCAGAGGTTGAAAGTTACTACCCTATATCAGATGGTGAATCAGAAGAAGACAATACTATTTTGTCATGGAATGTAGTTTTAGACACAACACTTAATAAAGAAGAAGTGTTGGCGTTCCAGGTACTTGATTATGTACTTATGACAATGCCGGGTGCAGTTTTAAAACAAAAGATTATAGATGCAGGCATAGGAAAGAACGTAGAAAGCACATATGAGTCAGGAATTTTACAACCATATTGGTCTATAGTAGCTAAATATGCAAATTATGAAGATAAGGATAAATTCAAGTCGATAATAAAAAGTGGATTAGAAGAAATAGTACAAAATGGTATCGAAAAAGAAAGCCTTATTGCTACAATTAATAATTTGGAATTTAAATATCGTGAAAGTGATTTTGGACGTTGGCCAAGAGGATTAATGATTGGTCTTCAGATGTATGAAAGTTGGATTTACGATGAAAATCAGCCATTTATATATGTAGAATGCAATGAAACATATGCGTTTTTAAAGAAAATGGTTGAAACAGATTATTTTGAAAAATTAATTGAAAAGTATGTTTTAAACAGCAAAATTGAATCAACAGTAGTCCTTAAGCCAAAAAAAGGTCTTGTAGCAGAAACTGAAAAAGAATTAGCGGACAAGTTAACTGCAAAAAAGGCAACTCTTTCAAAGAGTGAAATTGATAAGTTAGTTGCAGACACAAAGGCATTAAAGAAGTATCAGGAAGAACCATCACCTGAAGAAGATTTAAAGAAGATACCGATGTTGGAAATAAGTGATATTGACCCTGAACCAAGAACTATAAAGTCTCAGATAAGAGAAATTAATGGAATACCTACGGTTTATTATGACTGCTTTACTAACGGAATAGGTTATGCAATATTGTCATTTGACTGTAAAAATATACCTACGGAACTTTTACCATATATTGGTTTGCTGAAAAATACTGCAGGATATATGAATACGGAAAGTTATAATTACACTCAGCTTGCAAATGAAATAAATAAAAATATTGGTGGAATATATGTTGATGCAACATTATATCCGGATGCAATTGAAAAGAATAAGTTCGAACATCGAGTTGAAGTTAATTTTAAGTCGATGATAAGCAGAATGGATAAGGCATTTGAAATTGCAAAAGAAGTTATGCTTACTACAAAATTTGATGACTATAAGAGATTAAAAGAAATTATCGATGAAATAAAAGCAAGACTTCAGAATACACTTATGGAAAGTGGAGATTCTGCTGCAGCACTTAGAGCAGGCTCATATTTCTCAGAGACGATGTATAGAAGGGAAAATTATGCTGGAATTACATTTTACAAATTTATTGAAGATATAGCCAACAATTTTGAAAATGTAAAAGAGGAAGTAGCAGCAAAATTAAAATTGCTTACAGAGTATGTTTTTAGAAAAGAAAATCTTGTTATCAGTTATGTATGCAAGGATGATGAATATGACAGTTTACCGGGATTAGTGGAAGATATGACAGATTCATTATATGACAAAGAACCTGACAGTAGTATATTGAGTAGCGATAAAGTGGAAAAATTTGCAAAGAATGTATTAAATGAAGGATTTAAAACATCAAGTCAGGTGCAATATGTAGTAAGAGCAGGACAATTTGATACAGACAAATATCCATATACAGGAACTTTATCAGTACTTAAAACTATTTTAGTTTATGAATATTTGTGGAATAACGTAAGAGTAAAAGGTGGCGCGTATGGCTGTAGCAACTTCTTTACAAAACAGGGTGTTGCAATGTTTACATCTTACAGAGACCCTAAATTAAAAGAAACAAATGAAATCTATGAAAATGTTGTGGATTACATCAATAATTTTAATGCCGGTGACAGAGATATGCGCAAATTTATTATCGGAACTATAAGTGAATACGACCAGCCACGCACACCGTGTAGCGAAGGTGGAAGATTGTTAACATTGTATTTTAACCATAATACTTTTGAAAATCTTAAAAAAGAAAGAAGTCAGGTGTTAAGTACTACAACAAATGCAATCAGAAACTGTGGAAGCCTTGTTGCAGATGCACTTAAAGAATATTATGTTTGCGTTATTGGAAACGAAGGAAGAATAGAAGAAAACAAAGATATGTTTAAAAATATCTACAATTTATTTGAAAATAAAAATTAAAAAATAAATACAAATATAAATGAAAAATAAATGCAAATCAGATGATAGAATGTAAATAAAGTATAAAACAAAAGTTTGGAAATGGAGAACAAATGGAAAATAAAGAGTACAAATCAGGATTTGTTGCATTAATAGGAAGACCGAATGTTGGAAAATCTACATTAATGAACAAAATAATAGGACAGAAAATTGCTATTACATCAAATAAGCCGCAGACAACGAGAAATAAGATTCAGACAGTATATACATGTGATCAAGGACAAATTATATTTCTTGATACACCGGGTATTCATAAGGCAAAAAATAAATTAGGTGAATATATGGTAAATGTGGCTGAAAAAACATTAAAAGAAGTAGATGTTATTTTGTGGCTTGTTGAACCTAGTACATTTATTGGGGCAGGTGAACAGCATATTGCCGAACAGCTTAAAGACATAAATGTACCTGTAATTCTTGTAATTAATAAAATAGATACTGTTAAAAAAGAAGAAATTTTGGTATTTATTGATGCGTACAGAAAAATTCTTGATTTTGCAGAAATAATTCCTGCATCAGCATTGAGAGATAAAAATGCTGATGAAATAGTAGAATCTATTTTTAAATATCTGCCACAGGGACCTCAGTATTATGATGAAGACACAGTAACTGACCAGCCAATGCGTCAGATTGTGGCTGAAATTATAAGAGAAAAGGCATTGCATGCTCTAAATGAAGAAATTCCACATGGAATAGCTGTTACAATTGAAAAAATGAAAGAAAGAAAAAACGGCAAAATTACTGATATAGAAGCAACAATTATATGCGAAAGAGATTCTCATAAAGGCATAATTATCGGAAAACAGGGTAGTATGCTTAAAAAGATTGGAAGCAATGCAAGATATGAAATAGAACAAATGCTTGAAATGAAAGTTAATCTTCAGTTATGGGTAAAAGTTAGAAAAGAATGGAGAGACAGCGATTTGTTATTGAAGAATTACGGATATAATGAAAAGCAGCAGTAAAATACAATTTTTAAAAATATAAGAAATTTTTTTAATGTAAGAAATTTCTGCTATTAAAGCCGTGTCTATGCGGCTTTTAGCATTTATTAAATATTTAGTGATTTGAGTTAAGGAAGGAGAGGCACGATTATGGTTGAAACAGTAACAGCTATGGGAATTGTAATATCAGCAATGCCGATGGGTGAATATGATAAAAGAGTTGTGCTTCTTACAAAACAATTTGGAAAGATAACGGCTTTTGCAAGAGGGGCAAGACGACCTACAAGCCAGTTCCTTTCGGGAACGCAGCCTATGAGCTTTGGCGAATTTACCATGTATCGTGGAAGAAATTCATACACTATAACAAATGTAAAAGTGACAGAATATTTTGGCGGTGAAATGACCAACATTAATAAAATGTATATGGGAATGTATTTTCTTGAAATGGCGGACTACTATGGAAGGGAAAATATAGATGGAACAGAGACGTTAAAATTAATCTATCTTTCGCTTAAAGCACTGCAAAATGATTCTATTCCTGACAAATTGGTGAAAAATATATATGAACTTAAATCGCTTGTGATAAACGGGGAATATCCAAATGTGTTTACCTGTGTAAATTGTGGCAATAATAGTGAACTGGATTATTTTGATTTGAGAAAGAATGGCATGATTTGTTCTAAATGTCATGGAAATTTGTCAAAAGATAAATTAGTATCGCAATCGGCAGTGTATGCGCTTCAATACATAATTTCATCGCCACTTAACAAATTATATACATTTAATGTAAAAGATGAGGTGTGGCAGGAAATAAATGGAATTATAGAAAGGTATTTGAAAGAACACATAGAAAAACAATTCAAAACTCTGGAATTTCTGGAAATTAGTTATTGAAAATAATGAGTATACAATGTAAAATTAGGTATTGCGAGGAGGAGCGGATATGCTTAAGAAAAAAATTATATCATTGCTTATGGTTATGACAATAGCTCTTACATTTGTCGGGTGTGACAATAAAGTTGGAGATATTGCTTTAGAAAAAGGCCAGACAGCAATTCATATTTCAAAAGATGGTAAAGTACAGTACGGAGTAGCAGAGTCATTCGATAAAGATTATTATGACAAGAAGGAACTTAAGAGTACTGTTGAAAATGAAGTCGATGAGTTTAATTCAGATAGTGATGCATCAGGAAAAGATGCACTTTCTTTAAAGTCAATGGATGTAAAGAAAGATGTTGCGACTATGATTATGGAATTTGCATCAACTACAGACTTTGGAACATATATTTTAAAATATAACAATCCTGATAAAGGAACTTTCTATATAGGTGACATAAGTGACAATGAAGATTGTGAAATTAAGGGAAAATTTTATGCCCCTGACAATAAGAAAAAATCAGTGTCAGAAGACAAGATTAGTGATTTAGATGATAATATTTTGATTGTTAATGAACAGATGAAAGTCCAGATTGAAGGAACAGTAAAGTATGTGAGCGAAAACTGTAAAATCAGTGATGGCGTGGTAGAAACAGCGAAAACTGATGACGGAATAAGCTATATTGTATATACATTAAAATAATAATGATAATAAAAAGATGCCCTATGGATTGCTTAGTATTTCCTAACGTGGCATCATAAAAAATAAAAGGTGGAGAAGTATCATGGAAAAGACAATGGAAAAAATCGTTGCAGTTGCAAAAAGCAGAGGATTTGTATATCCGGGTTCAGAAATTTATGGTGGACTTGCGAATACATGGGATTATGGTAACCTTGGTGTAGAATTAAAGAATAATGTTAAAAAAGCATGGTGGAAGAAATTTATTCAGGAAAACCCATATAATGTAGGTGTTGACTGTGCTATTTTAATGAACCCTCAGACTTGGGTTGCATCAGGACATCTTGGTGGATTCTCAGACCCTCTTATGGATTGTAAAGAATGTCATGAAAGATTTAGAGCAGATAAACTTATTGAAGATTATATGGAAGAAAATGGAATTACAATAGAAGGTTCTGTTGATGCATGGTCACATGAAGAAATGGCTAACTACATAGAAGAAAAGAACATTGCATGTCCAACATGTGGTAAGCACAATTTTACAGAAATCCGTGAATTTAATCTTATGTTTAAGACATTCCAGGGTGTAACTGAAGATGCTAAAAATACAGTATATTTAAGACCTGAAACTGCACAGGGTATTTTTGTAAACTTTAAGAATGTACAGAGAACTTCAAGAAAGAAGATTCCATTTGGTATCGGTCAGGTTGGTAAATCATTTAGAAATGAAATTACACCTGGTAACTTCACATTCAGAACAAGAGAATTTGAACAGATGGAACTTGAATTCTTCTGCGAACCGGGAACAGACTTAGAATGGTTCCAGTATTGGAGAGGATTCTGCCGTGACTGGTTATTAAGTCTTGGAATTAAAGAAGATGAAATTAGATTAAGAGATCATTCACCTGAAGAATTATGTTTCTACTCAAAGGGAACAACAGATATTGAATTCTTATTCCCGTTTGGATGGGGCGAACTTTGGGGAATCGCTGATAGAACTGATTACGATTTAACTCAGCATCAGGAATTATCAAAGCAGGATTTATCATATTTTGATGATGAAAAGAAAGAAAGATATGTTCCATATGTTATTGAACCATCACTTGGTGCTGACAGAGTAACACTTGCATTCCTTTGTGCAGCATATGATGAAGAAAATATCGGAACAGAAGAAAAACCGGATATGAGAACAGTTATGCATTTCCATCCGGCTATCGCACCTGTTAAGATCGGTGTACTTCCATTATCAAAGAAGTTAAATGAAGGTGCAGAAAAGGTATTTGCAGAACTTAGCAAATTATATAACTGTGAATATGATGACAGAGGAGCAATCGGTAAGAGATATCGTCGTCAGGATGAAATCGGAACACCTTGGTGTGTTACTTATGATTTTGATTCAGAAGAAGATGGAGCAGTTACAGTTCGTGACCGTGACACTATGAAACAGGAAAGAATCAAGATTGAAGATTTAAAAGCATACTTTGAAGAAAAGATGGCATTTTAATTGGAATTGTCAGCATATAACATGCAAAAGTATGTAAGACATATTTAAAAACAATTATCCTTAATGGATATAAAATATGATTTTAAATAATAACAGAGTTGAAATTCATATTGGATTTTAGCTCTGTTATTTTTTATTCTTTGCTAAAAAGTGAAAACTTAACTTATAATTAAAAAATAAATGCAATAAAAAATATGACCTCTTCGTTTAATAAGTATAAGACAATAAAGAAAACAAAGATTTTTAAGGAGGGTATCTATTATGAAATCAAAAGTATTATTATCAGGGGCAGTAGCCTTAGCTATGGCAACAGCAGTTATGGGACCTGTTGCAACCAAAAGTGTTAATGTGTATGCAGCAGAAACAACACAAAATCAACAGGCAACACAAAATCAGGAAACAACGAAGAACGTTGAGGCATCTAAAAATGTGTTAACCGGAAAATGTGGTGACAATGCAACGTATACATATGACAAAGACGCGAAAACAATTGTAGTTTCAGGAACAGGTGCAATGTGGGATGATATGGAAATACTTGGCAATTATGATTCTGTAAAAAGCATAACAATCGAAGATGGAATCACATGTGTTGGCGAAAATGCGTTTTCAACCTTAAGTGTAGAATCTATAAAGATTGGAAAAGATGTCCAAACAATAAAAAGAAAAGCATTCGGATTTGTTTGGGGCGAAGAAACAACAATAATACCTGCAAATGTAAAGACTATCGAGCAAAATGCATTTGCAACTATTAAAAACATTGAATTTATGGGAGATATTGATGGTTTTGAAAATGGAATCGTTGAAAGTAATACGGACGATATTAACAGTGTAATTTTGCATGGAACTGCAACAAAACTTGGTATGATATTTAAAAATTCACCAATATATAAAGTGATAATTGCACAGGACAATACAAAATCTACTTTTGATAAAGGATGTATATTGTCAGCAGACAAAACAAAATTGAATTATTACATAGGAACAAATGACAAAGTTGTTATTGCTGGTACAGTAGAAGAAATTGATGCAGGGGCTTTTAGAAAAAAATCAGTTAAAAGTGTAAAATTAGGTGAAAATGTTAAAAATATAGGTGAACAGGCTTTTTATAGAACATATGACCTTGCATCATTTGTTTCAAATAAAAAATTAGCATATATTGGAGACAAAGCGTTTGCAAACTCAACATTAAAGAAATTTGCTTTTGATACAAAACCAAAAATGGGAGAGAAAGTATTTTCTAGAAATTCGAGTATTACATATTCAAAAGGTCTGAAAAAGGCGGGTACATCAATTGAATTTGCAAAGTTGCGCAAAAAGAAATACACAATAAGATTTGCAAAAGTAAATGGAGCTACAGGATATGAAGTTAAGTTCAAAAGTGCAAAATACAAAAAAACATTTACGACCAAAAAGAATGTGTTTACTAAAGCAGTTTCAAAAAATGATGTAAATAAAATGGGCATCACGAATGGAATAGAAGAAGATGGAACATGGACAGCAGGTACTGTAATGGTAAGACCTTATAAAGTAGGTAAAAAGAAAAAAATCTATGGGAAATGGTCAACAAAAACATTAGTTTTATATTACGAATAACAGACTATGAAGTAGAAGAAACAATAAAACATAATAAGTATAAAAGCGTAATAAGCTAAAACATAATAAAAAGTAACAAAAAACAAAAAATAAGATAAAATATGATGCCTACGGATTGTTCCGTGCTGCGCACTATCACAATCCTACCCAATATTCGCATATCGCGGGAATTATCCCGCTTTTATGCTCATATTGAGGCGGGTCCCAAGGTCTTTCACCCACTTATGAGCAAGCTCATGTGTGTGAAAGACCTTTTGACCCTGGCATCATAATAAATTACAATGTTATGTTAAAATTATTAATGTAGCCCTTATTTGCATAATCTATTATTCCAAAAATTTCACCGATTGCTCTTTCATATCCGGCAGGAGTTTTATACCAGTTTTCTTTAGTTGTGAAAGAGTCATTAACTGGGCATGGAATGATATTTATATCTTTAGAAAACATTTTGTCAACTAATAAAAGGCATCTTTTCATATGAAATGAAGTAGTGATTAAAGTGATATTTTTAGGTGTAAAATATTCAATGCTTTTAAGCAAATCAAAAGCATTTTTCAAACTCTCAAATGTAGAATGAGAATTGTAGACCGTATAAATATTTGAAGAAGGAAGTCCTGACTCTATGGCAAAATCTTTCATGATATCAGCCTCTTCATAAATTCCAGAATCAATAAGCATTTTGCCTCCGGAAAAAATAAAATTTTTAACAAGTCCTTTATTATACAAAGCCACAGCCCTTGGCACACGATATTTAACAGCACTATAGCTACCCATAACGATTCCCATATCCGAATTGGTGTCTGAATATTCTATATTTTCAAAAAGCATTGAATTTATTAAATCCCTGGAAATATCTTTATATTGTAAATCGGAAATGTTCATGAATAATCCTCCAAATCTATGAGAGAAACATCAAAGTTTATATGTAAATATTCCCTTAATATAGTATATGAAATGAAGTGAAAAATGTAATATTGATTATATAAAAAGAGTAAACGACAAATTGCATTCGAACCATTGACAATTTGAATAAATTGTAATGAAAATAAATTTGAAAAATGATAATATTATAGTTAAATAAAAACAAAATAATGAAACGAAAGAAAACAAACAAAAAAGGAGTGCAACTAATGAGAAAGAAAATAGCTGTAATACTTTGTGCATTAGGTGTTACATTGGCATTTATTGGATGTGGTAAGGAGCAAAAGGAAGTAAAGACAACGGAAACAAATGTAAAAACGACAGCTGAGCAGACAACTATAGAGGAAACGACCGAACAGGAAACATTTAGATATTCAGTAAAATATGAAGCTGTAATTGACACATCTGACCTTACAGATCAGGAAACGTCTGATATGATTTCAAATTTGCGAAACATTGCACAGGAAAATAATATGAAGATAGGCTTGGGACAGGCAAGATATCAGGAATTAGTATTGGAGATTACCTGTTTTTATAATGATGAATCCATAACAGTTAATGAAGTAAAAGAAAAGCTATTGTCAGGGTTAACTATTAAGTCGATTCAATAAATTTATATCTACAATAAATTAGATAATGTGATAAAATAGTGTTATCGATAACATTATCAAATGAACGAATTAATTAGAAAACAATTAGGAGAGAACAATGGCAATAACAATTAAAGACATTGCAAAAGCTACAGGTGTATCGACAATGACCGTTTCGCGCTTTCTCAATGAACCGGAAAAATTAAAACCATCAACTTATGAGAAAGTAAAAAAGGCAGTAGACGAAATGGAATATGAACCTAATCAGGTTGCCAGACTTTTGCAGACAAACAAAACAAACATTATATGTGTATATATTGCAAATGGAATTGACCCTCTGCATCCTTTTACACTAAGAGCAATTTCAGGAATCGGAGAAAAGTTAGGACTTGAAGGCTATTCAATGCAGATATGTAGACATGATTACAAAAAAGTTAAATGTGATGGCGTAATAGCCATGGGTATGACTGAGCGTGAAGAAGATGAAGTGATGAAGTGGTTTAAGGATAAGCCTGTAATTGTATTTGGAAATAGCAGTTACAAGAATAATTGGATTGACATAGACAATTATAAAGGTGGATATATTGCCACAGAACATCTTCTTAAACGCGGTTATAAGAAAATTGCAAATATTGGAATAAGAAGTGAAGAAAAATACACGCAGGACAGATTAAATGGATATATGGATTGTATGAGAGATTACCATATGGATATACCACAATCGGGAATAATGAGAGTGTGTAATAATGAAGACGATGGATATCTGGCAGCTTCAAGAATTTTGAAAAATGCAGATGTTGATGCGATAGTTTGTGCCAGTGATGCTTTAGCACTTGGAGTAATGAGATGTGCCGTTAAGATGGAAATAAATGTTCCTAATGAACTTGGCGTTACAGGATTTGATGGATTAGGATATGAAAAATTAGTAACACCTCATATCACAACGGTAGAACAACCTGTATATGCATCAGGAATAGCTTTGGCAGAATGTATTGTCAATATATTGCGAAATAATGACTATTCAGAAACCGAAAAATTTATTAAACCAATTTTGAATATTAATGGATCAACAAAATAATGTGTGTCGTATGAAGTTTAGTAAGATTTGATGAGTTTTAGTGATTTTTTGTGGTAACATATGGCAAATGAACTTGACTATCAAATGCCTTATGTTATAATGTTTTATAGGGATTTTTGCCCAATTTTTGTGCGCAAAAATACCGATATTAGAAAATATGAGTTGGTTAAAGAGAGCCATTCTCCACAACTCATAAAATAAATACTAAAGTTTTAGGAGGAAAAATTAATGGCAAACAAATGGGTATACCTTTTTAGCGAAGGTAACGCAAACATGCGTGAACTTCTTGGTGGAAAAGGTGCTAACCTTGCAGAAATGACAGGTTTAGGACTTCCAGTACCTCAGGGATTCACTATTACAACAGAAGCTTGTACTCAGTACTATGAGGACGGTAGAGAAATTAACGAAGAAATTCAGGGACAGATTAACGAGTATATCGTAAAGATGGAAGAAATCACAGGAAAGAAATTCGGTGATAAGGAAAATCCATTACTTGTTTCTGTTCGTTCAGGAGCTAGAGCTTCTATGCCAGGTATGATGGATACAATTCTTAACCTTGGTCTTAACGAAACAGTAGTTAACGCAATTGCTGAAAAGTCAGGAAATGCCCGTTGGGCATGGGACTGCTACAGAAGATTCATCCAGATGTATTCTGACGTAGTTATGGAAGTTGGTAAGAAGTATTTTGAAGAACTTATCGACAAGATGAAAGCTGACAGAGGTGTTAAGCAGGACGTTGAACTTACAGCTGATGACTTAAAGGAATTAGCAGCACAGTTCAAGGCTGAATATAAAGAAAAAATCGGAGAAGACTTCCCAGATGATCCTAAGGAACAGTTAATGGGAGCTATCAAAGCCGTATTTAGATCATGGGATAACCCACGTGCTAACGTTTACCGTCGTGACAACGATATCCCTTATTCATGGGGAACAGCTGTTAACGTACAGTCAATGGCATTTGGTAACATGGGTGATGATTGTGGTACAGGTGTTGCATTTACAAGAGATCCAGCAACAGGTGAAAAGAAGCTTATGGGTGAATTCTTAAAGAACGCTCAGGGTGAAGACGTTGTTGCCGGTGTTAGAACACCAATGCCAATCGCTCAGATGGAACAGGAATTCCCAGAAGCATTTGAAGAATTTGTAAAGGTTTGTGAAACACTTGAAAACCATTACAGAGACATGCAGGATATGGAATTTACTGTTGAAAACAGAAAACTTTACATGTTACAGACAAGAAATGGTAAGAGAACAGCTCAGGCTGCTTTACAGATTGCTTGTGACCTTGTTGATGAAGGCATGAGAACAGAAGAAGAAGCTGTAGCTATGATCGATCCTAGAAACTTAGATACATTACTTCACCCACAGTTTGATGCTGCTGCTCTTAAGGCTGCTACACCAGCTGGTAAGGGACTTGGAGCTTCTCCGGGAGCTGCTTGTGGTAAGGTTGTATTCACAGCTGATGATGCTGTTGAATGGAATGCAAGAGGAGAAAAGGTTGTACTTGTACGTCTTGAAACATCTCCAGAAGATATCACAGGTATGAAGGCATCACAGGGTATCTTAACAGTTCGTGGTGGTATGACATCACACGCTGCCGTAGTTGCTCGTGGTATGGGTACATGCTGTGTATCTGGTTGTGGCGACATCGCTATGGACGAAGAAAACAAGAAATTCACTTTAGCTGGAAAAGAATATCATGAAGGAGATTTCATCTCAATCGATGGTTCAACAGGTAACATCTATGATGGAATTATTCCTACAGTTGATGCTAAGATCGCTGGTACATTTGGACGTATCATGGGATGGGCTGATAAATATAGAACACTTAAGGTTAGAACAAATGCTGATACACCAGCTGATGCTAAGAAAGCTAGAGAACTTGGTGCAGAAGGTATCGGTCTTTGCCGTACAGAGCATATGTTCTTCGAAGAAGACAGAATTGCAGCATTCAGAGAAATGATCTGTTCTGATACAGTAGAAGAAAGAGAAGCAGCTCTTGAAAAGATTCTTCCATATCAGCAGGGAGACTTCGAAGCACTTTACGAAGCACTTGAAGGTAACCCAGTTACAATCAGATTCTTAGATCCACCTCTTCATGAGTTCGTTCCAACTGAAGAAGAAGATATTAAGAAACTTGCAGATGCACAGGGTAAGACAGTAGAAGAAATCAAGACAATCATTTCTTCACTTCACGAATTCAACCCTATGATGGGACACAGAGGACTTCGTCTTGCTGTAACATATCCTGAAATTGCTAAGATGCAGACTAAGGCTGTTATCCGTGCAGCAATCAATGTTCAGAAGAAACATAGTGATTGGACAGTTAAGCCGGAAATCATGATTCCATTATCATGTGATTCTAAGGAATTAAAATATGTTAAGGATATCGTAGTAGCTACAGCTGATGCTGAAATCGCAGCAGCAGGTGTTGAACTTGAATACCAGGTAGGTACAATGATCGAAATCCCTAGAGCAGCTCTTACAGCTGACGAAATCGCTAAGCAGGCAGACTTCTTCTGCTTCGGTACAAACGATTTAACACAGATGACATACGGATTCTCAAGAGATGATGCTGGTAAGTTCTTAGATGCTTACTATGATGCTAAGATCTTTGAAAATGATCCATTTGCTAAGTTAGATCAGGTTGGTGTTGGTAAGTTAATGGAAATGGCTATTAAACTTGGTAAGCCAGTTAACCCTAACCTTCACGTAGGTATCTGTGGAGAACACGGTGGAGATCCATCTTCAGTAGAATTCTGCCATAAGATTGGTCTTGATTATGTATCATGTTCACCATTCCGTGTACCTATCGCTAGATTAGCAGCAGCTCAGGCAGCTATCGCTAACAAGTAATACACTGACTAGTGAAAAGAATATAATTACTTAAAATAATGAACTCCTGTATACCAGAAATGGTGTGCAGGAGTTTTTTAACATAAAATTAAGCTGTGCTACATTCTGCTTTAGGGAAGGATGAAAAAGGTTATTTAATGGATACATGTCTAACAGCGCAAGATAGATATAAGGCATATTTAGACTATTTTGAAATAAAGTATGAAAAGAATTGAAAGGAGAGAACGATGAAAGTACTACTGGGAACAACTAATCCGTCAAAGGTAAAGAGGTTTTCTAAACTGTTAGAAAATTGTGATATAGAATTTATAACATTAAAAGATTTAGAGATAGAAGATGAACCGGATGAGACAGGAAAAACGCCGGAAGAAAATGCAATATGCAAAGCAGGATATTATGGCAAATATTTTGACTTGGTGATTTGTAATGATTCGGGATTGTATTTTGAGGAACTAAGTTTAGAAGATGAGAGACAACCGGGATTAAATGTTAGGACTCCAATGGGAATGAACAGATTATCAGATGAAGAAATGATTGAGTATTATTCAAATCTTATAGGAGAGCTTGGAGGAAAGGTATCTGCCTATTACCTGGACGGTGTAGCTGTTTATAACAATGGTAGGATTTCATCATTTATGGATAGAGAGTCAGCAAAAAATGTAGGGGCTTTTTATATGATAGATAATGCATCAACTAAAAGATTTGAGGGCTGGCCGCTTGATTCTTTGTCAATTAGTAAAGAGACAGGAAGATATTTTGTTGAGGGCAGTGATTCTGAAAGTAAGGAAAATATAATATATGGCGAGTATGAAAAGAGAATAGTAGGATTTTTAAAGGAAGCATTGGGGATAAAATAAGTATGATATCCAGCAATTCGGATAGCAATTGCTGACAGTACTATATAAATCTGTGTTATAATGTGTATGGAAAAGAGGAAAAGGTGCGTATTACAATGTCAAAATTTAAAGATAAATTTCATCTATCTCCTGAACAGAGTCTAATTTTTGCAAAGAAAAGAATGGATGAAAACATATATTGTGGAATGAAAATGGAAAACAGAGAAGTAACTTTTCCGCAAACACAGACAATTTTAAATGGTGTGAATGTTCCAAATGTACAACTTGACGATATTCAGGCAATTTTGAATATGCGTGATGCATGGAAATTTCTTTTAAATACGGTAAATGAAGAAGTTACATTTGATTATTGGTGTAAGTTGAATGGATATATTGCGAGAAATGAAGCTTTGGAATGGGGAAAACTACGGACAGGAACAGTTGGTATTTCAGGAACGGATTATGAGCCTCCGGTTCCAGAAAAAGAGAAAACAGCAGAAGAGTTGAAAAATATTTTGAATGATGCAAATGCTTCTGCTACAGATAAAGCATTAGAAGCATTTACATGGGGAGCAAGAGGACAGTTCTTCTGGGATGGAAATAAACGTACCAGTTTATTGCTTGCAAATAAGATTTTGGTTTCTTCAGGTGCAGGGATTATGACTATTACTGATAAATATATGGAACAGTTTAATTCACTATTGCTAGAGTATTATAATACCGGAGAAAGCAGAGAGTTAAAACAATTTTTATATGGTAATGCAATTTTAGGATTAACTATTTAAACAAAATATAAACTATCGACTTTCGATACGAGAGGAGGAAAAGAAAAGTGCTTGATTTAGATGGCGTGTATCGGTTTTTATCAAAAAGTGATTTAAAATTATTATTACAGCAGGTACTTATCAGAAATAATGAATAAAAATAAAAATTTAGTATTTGATGAATTAACAGAAGAAGACAAAAAAGAATACAGAGAACTAGGAAAAGAGTCATTAAAAATTAGATTAATTATATTTTTAATTTCCATATTAGTATTTCTTTTATATACATATGGGTTGTATAAAGAAAAATCATATATTCTAATTGTAATATTTTCAATATTATACATTTCCTGCATCTGGGGTGGATATGTCTTGTATTTTTTATTCCCTCCAATAGGGATAAAATATGGACGAATATCAAAGAAAACTTATAAAAAGACAGGAAAGTATTCTGCTGCTGTATATAATGTATATTTTCCAAAGGAAAGAAAAAGTATGAAAGATATATGGATTATACCGACAAAGAAATATCCAGCGCCGATGGTTAAAGATGAGGTTAAGGTTGTAAAAACTAAATTTGGAAAATTTTATACATATGTGGTGGGAAGGGGTAAATGAAAATAAGTGTGAAATTAGTAGATGTAAAAAGTTTAAATAAAGTGCAGGATAAAATATTGAAAATGATAGAAATATAGTTTTGCAATTATATGAGCAAGGTATTGCTTATGAGGCAGACATTGATAGAAAAGATGGAAGTATCGATACAGATACTATTAAACAAGAAGATAGTTATACTAAACTAACAAAAGTAAGAAAAGATAACTTTAGGTAGTAATAACAAACCAGCAAGAAAGACAACTATTGCAGGTGGGACAATTGATTTAAACGGCCATATATTAGATTTAAATGGTTATGACGTTACTGTAAATGGTGACCTTAAGATTATCGATAGTAGTAAAGAAAAAACAGGTGCTTTAAATAGCACAGGTGAAACACCTTATTTTGATTTTAATAATAAATTAGTATTAGACGGCATTAAGAGTAACAATGTAGATTTTTATGAAAATAAGACTAACCAGAGTGAAATTGAAGTTTACAATTCAGAAGTATATTACATACATAGAATAGGAAAACGTTTAAAATCAGCTATTATTAAAGACACAAAAACAGACAAACTTTACATTGATGGTAGAGGATTGGTAGATTCTTCTATAACAATGGAAAATGTGGAAATAGAAGATACATCAACAGTTGTGCGTTTATATGCACAAAAAGTTAATATGAAGAATGTTGTTTCAGGAACAATGCAGTTAAGTGCTTCTAACGGAATTGTTGATAACGCAAAAATAACAAGTACATCAGCAGCATCTTTTGCAGCACTTACAATCAATCTATTATAGAAACAGCATTACTTCAAATGTAACAATTAAGGGCGGCGAGTTTGTAGGTGGTTCATATGCCATTGACGTTCAGGAAGGACCTTAATAGGAAGGTTCTATTGTAGTAGCTTATTACTTTAAATAAAAAGATAAAACTCCGCTAGGAACATTGCATATAAGGCAAATCTCAGTGGAGTTTTTGTTTGGAATTTTAGGAAGATGAATAGTATAATGGTATGTAAGGGATCAGTTTGTGAAAAAAATTGAAAATTCAGATGGTATAATATAGCTAGTTGTAGCCTGCAAATAAAAATGAAGGGGAATCAACAAAACAAATGACAATTGAAGAAAAATTAGAAAAATATAGAGATGAATTTTTAGAATGTAAAACTCCAGAAGCATTTTTGGCATGGGGAAGAAAATGGAGAGAATTGATTACTGATGAAGAAATGGCTGACAAGGAAATGGTAGATTCTATTTTGGGAAAGGAATTCGAAGAACATATGTTATACATAATACATCTCATAGGAACAAGCCCGGATATGATAATTAATTAGTTGAGAATTTATAGGAAAAAATAGTAAAGTTAAAATATTTTAGAAAAAGAATAATGAAAGATATGAACGAAAAAAATATAAAATTAGAAGAAGAGTTTAAAAAATTAAAGTTTGAAATGTGGAAAGAAGCAAAAAAGATTCTTGAAACTGAATATCCAAGAAGAGATGGACAATTAGATGGAGAATGCACGGTTCAAATGGCAAAACTTCAAAAGAAATATAATATAAAAATAAATGAGTTAAGAGAAAAATATAAATAATATAACAACATAATTTTCTTAAATATTTATAAACGAGAAAAATGATGTGCAGATGTAAATCATAAAATAAGAATGTAGGAATGATGACGTATAAAAATGTCGGAAAAACTACATTCTTATTTTATAATTTGCACTATCGTACATTCTTAAAATTTACTATGAAAAGAGATGAGCAAAAAAACAAACAATAATATGTTATCATAGCATTGTGAGGTGCGAATATGAAATATAAAAATGCGAAAGATATTTTCCCGGATGAGATACTAAGAGAAATTATGAAATATGTAGATGGACAATATATTTACATACCGAAGAAGAAAGAAAATAACGATAAAGTTATAACAGAATACAGACAGGAAATAGACATAAGAAACTCAAAAATATATGAGCATTACCTTATAGGTATGAAGTATTCTGAAATTGCAAAAATGTATTGTTTATCAGAAAAAAGTGTTAGAAGAATAGTATTAAATGAAAAAAAGAAAATGGAGCAGAAACAAGTGAACGTACAACAGGTAATGACGAAATATGGTATTGAATGTGATATAAAACAAATTTACAGCACAGCTTGGAACATTGGTGATGAATTTGTTTTAAAAAAATATGTGAATTTTGAGGAATTAAAGAGAAATGTAGAAGTTTTGAGCATTTTGTATAGTGAGCAAATTCCAGTGCCTAAAATAATAGCCACTCCAAATAATGAAAAATATTTAAAAGATAAAGAAAATTATTGGCTTCTTACAACTAAACTAAAAGGATGCAATATAGTTAATGTTAATAAATGCAATGAACAATGGTTTTTCAAAATGGGCGAGATTATTGCAAGATTGCATCTGGCATTTGATGAATGTGAAGGAAAAATCAAATGTTGGAATAATAGTTTGTTAGGAGAAATGGAAAGCTGGATTAGAAAAAACATATATGAGTATGACAAAAAAATTATCGATAAAAACGAGTTTGAAGATATTATAAAAGAACTTAGATTGGTAGATAAAGATTTATCCTATGGGCTTATACATAGAGATGTACATTTAGGAAATTTTTTGTTTTATAACAATGAATTTTCAGGATACGTAGATTTTGATTTGAGTCAAAAGAACATCAGAATATTTGATTTATGTTATTTTATGCTTGGTTTATTATTAGAAGATGAAGAAAACAAAGTCGATGAAAAGCAGTGGTTTCAATATTTAAAAAACTTGGTAAAAGGATATGCATCTGTAATTCCAATTTCAACCATTGAGAGGGAAAGTATACCGTTAGTTATGGAATGCATAGAGTTACTGTTTGTAGCGTATTTCATAGGAGAAAAAGATGAGCGAGCCATGAGAGATTCGTTAAAACTGTATGAATTTTGTAAAGACAATTGCAATAAAATAAAAAGAAGTGTGCAGTTGTAAAATGTAGTACTTAGATGAATGTGTTAATAAAACAGGATTAATCGGAAAGATTAGTTCTGTTTTTTATTATTAACAGACTATTAAAAAGTATAAAAAACAGGAAATATTAATGAAAAAGAATATTAAATATGATTGACATAGGAAAAAATAAATTATATTATTATACTTAACAAAATAGAAAGAGATAATCTAAAATATTAAGGAAACAAAAATTATGCTATATGATTATATAATAAGTAATTATAAAGAAGGAGAACCTATATTTTTTTCAGATATTTTTATAGAAGGAGTCTCCCGTTCTGCTGTAAATCAGCAAATGAAGTCATTATGTAATAAAGGACTGATAAAAAAGTACGATAAAGGAATTTATTATATTCCAAAGAAGACGATGCTTAAAGCAACAGTTGGACCTAGTGCAGATATGGTGGCTCGATATCGCTTTGTTACAAAGGGTGAAGAAATATTTGGGTATTATAGTGGAAATTCTTTTGCAAATCAGTTAGGTATATCAATGCAGGTACCTAGAAAAATAGAAATTGTCAGTAATAATTCGAATTCATCTCCAAGGGAGATTGAAATTGGTGGTAGAAAGTTTTTGATAAGGAAGTCATCTATAGTTATAAATAGGGAGAATGTATATGTTTTGCAATTACTTGAATTGTTAAAAAATATAGAAGTTTATATGGACGGATCATATGATGAAGCAAGAGTAAAGATTGAGGAATATATTGATATTCATGATATACGAAAAGAAAGTGTGAACAGATATATAAGAGAGTTTCCTATTAATGTTTTTAAAAATTATTACGAATTGGGGTTGGACAATGTATTTGCACAAAGAAAATAAAGAACTATTTAGAGACATTATATCAATTGTTTCAGAGCGTAAGAATGTTACAACAGATATAGTAGAAAAAGATTATTATGTAACAATGATTTTATATTTATTATCTCAAAAAGAGATAGAGATAATATTCAAAGGAGGAACTTCTTTATCTAAAGCATATGGTGTTATTGATCGATTTTCTGAGGATATAGATATTACGTTTAAAGAACATTTGGGGGAGAGTAGAAGAAAAAAATTGAAGTATAACATACTGAAACCTATAGCTGAAGATTTAGAAATAGAAATAAAAAATTGGAAAGATATTGAAAGTGATAAAAACTATAATCATTATGATTTTTATTATAATTCTGTTAGTGATAATAGTAACTTTTCCGGACTGTCTCCTTTCATTAAGTTAGAAACAGCGTTGATGTCTTATTCTTTTCCAACGGAAAGAAGACAAATAAGTAATTACATATATGATACGCTAAAAAATGAAGAACCTGAGTTAATAAAGAAATATAATTTAATACCGTTTGAAATGAGTGTTCAATGTATAAATAGAACACTTGCGGATAAAATATTTGCCGTATGCGATTATTATTTGCATGGAAAAGCACAAAGAAACTCCAGACATTTATATGACATATTTAAGTTATTAAATTATGTTGAAATTGATGAAGAATTTATAGATGTAACAATGTCTATGAGTATTTCACCTTCTGAGTTTGAAAAAATTCAAACAATGGTATTTAATAAATCGCTTGAGTCAAAATTGAAGAATATGTTTAAACATAGAGCGGATGGACGTAGATTATATGCAAGAGAAAACATTGTTGAAGCAGCAATTTTAGTAGTAATAAAAGAACGCCCAAAAATTTATGATGAAGATGTTATTAATGGGGTTGTTCAATTAAGTTATAAAAAGGAGGTATGAAAAATGACTACACAAGAAAAATATTTAGTTTCATTTACAACTTCACATGTTATCAGTAGTTTGATATTTGAAAAAGAAATGAAATTTAATTTGCCATTTCTGATGTATGTTTTTATATTTGTGCCAGTGGCGATAATGATTGCATCGCATATATTATACAAACGAATAAAGTCAAAATTATTTTACATATTATCGTTTGTAATATTAGCAGGATGTATGGGTGCGTTTTGGATAAATGGAAATGTTACAAAAAACATATTTTTATACAAGCCGTCTTATGGTTGCATTGTGTATTTGATTATAATGATTGTAGCAGCAGTAGTTATGCCATTTACCAGTGAAAATGGATTTTTTGGAATTAGAATTCAGCAAACAATGGATTATCCTGAAGTTTGGAGGAGGACACATATATTTACTTCTGTATTGTTAAGTTTTGTAATTTTGCCAACAATTATTTCAATAAATCATGTTGAACAGACTTTAAGTTTTGTTATCTGTAATATCTTTTTGATTGGGCCGTTGATAATAGGGATTATTTACGCTGTAATTATTACAATACCAATTGAAAAAATAGAGAAAGAACAACTTGCAAAAGAACTTGAAAGGCAAATCAAGAAAGAGCAGGGATATCGTTAGAGAATTTTCACAATAATGTTAACAGAGAAAGTTAGAGAATGTCTATGGATGAATTATATTTCTATGATTGTAATTTAAATATAAAAAGTTTCGCAGGAATGTTGGAAAATCCAACACAATGCTATAAATTCTTTTGGCTTGATTCCATAATGCAGTTGGTTGCAAGAGGAGAAAATGAGTTTACATTTTTGGAAGTTTTTGCGGGCATGATAGCGGATGCATGGTATGCGGTAAAGGAATATCACTTGAGACTAGGTCCAAAATCAGTAGATGGTACAAGTTCTAATCTTTTGGAAAGAGCAGTAAATAAAATTAGCGAAAATGTGGATGTGAAAAATGATGAATCAAGGGATATTATCATTGAAAAAATAAAGTGCAACAGTAAATGTGTTAATTCTGAGATGCAGGACTTGGCGAAGAATGTACCGTATAGATTGCTTTCTTCGTTTGTGAAAGAGTTAGGTGGGAATAATCCATTATGGAGCAAGACTGGAAAACTTATTAGTTATTTTGAAATGATTAATAAGAAAAGATGTTTACTGTACACGATAGAGAATGGTAGAGGATTAACTAAAAAGGTTATTATAAATAAGTTGTGGAACAATTTTCTCATCGATAATATGGTTACAATCCGTGGCTGGATTAAGATGAAAAAAATTAAATATTTGCAGGATAGAAATCCGGGAGTTCCGGGACTTATTTATAAACTTGAATCGGAAAAAGACAAGGAAAGAAAACTTGAAAATGTTAGAAAGCTTTGGGACTGCGTAATAGATATTAATGGTGTTGGGTTTAAAGATATATATTCAAAGCGACATATAGAGAACAAATATGCGATAGATCATTTTATACCATGGTCATATGTTGCCAATGATGAATTGTGGAATTTGATTCCAATGGACGAAAATCTGAATTCTTCCAAGAACAATAAATTGCCGGACTGGGACGCTTATTATAAGAAGTTTTGTGATAATCAGTATATTTTAAATGAAACAATTCAGACAAACGAAAAGGCAAGAGAAAAATTTGAAAAATGTAAACAACACAATCTTAATTCAATTTGGCCTTTGGAAGAATTATACATACAGAAAATTGAAAAAGAAAGATTTTTCAATGTGCTTTATGGCAGACTTCATCCCATATATGAGTCTGCAATGACACAGGGATATGATATATGGAAAAATTGAAAGGAAAAACATATGAAAAAACGCTATTCGATGGTCTGCACGTTGTTTGGAGAGGATGCAGGAAATTGCAGTGCTAGATTATTCAAAGGTAGCATAAAAAGATAAAGCAGAAAGAGGAGTGGCTGTAGTAAGCCTATGATATGTAACGGCTCAGGCAGCTATTGCAGAAAGTGGGAAATAATCGTTTATGGTGTCAAAAGCCCCTAAACATCGGCAATTTCACAGTTTCTAAGGACTACTTGAAAGAGTACAAAAAGTTCGATAAAAACATGAAAAAAGCGGGTAAATGGGAAGACATCAACGTAACGATTACGGTTTGATAAAAATAATCAGGGAATCATACTTTTAAAGTATGGTTCCCTTTTTGTTATAGCGACGAGGCAAGTGGTCATCAGGCTTGCATGAATGAACATTTGCCGACTGCTAATCAGATACGAGATATGCATAGCGTATCTCGTATCTGTTAAAGGAAAAAATAAGAAAAATTATTAAATCCAGGTTATCAAAAGTAGATTAAGAAAATGGAAGTAGGTCTTTTGCAAGATACGCATTTGTATATACAAATACATTCTTGTTAGGAAGAATCCTAAAACCTCTATATCTTAATATCTCGCCTACCAGCTTAGTATATTCTATTGCTTTTTTAAAATCATACAGTGGAGGACAGCATTCCTACCTTGTTTATGTTAAAATTTTCTATGGGGCTATATCTTATTCTTTGTAGATGTGCATGCAGGGCGGTTTAATATAAAAAAATCAGTTGAAATATTATAATTGCTACAATAATGAAATATCAATTAAGCTATAGATATGGTAGAATATAGAAAATGATTTTGAATGGGATATAATAACGTGAATATGGCGTGATAAAATGTCAATGACTCAAGTGTTAAATGAAACATTATGTAACTCGTAATGTGCAAGAGTAAATATCGAGTTTGTAGAAAAGATAAGATTTGGTTTAGTTAATATACGCAATATAATGTAAGGGAAAATTATGAGGAGGATGTATTATGCTGAAAAATATAATTGATGAAGGACAGAAGTTTGATTTTGGAAAAACTTCTAAATTCTATGCAAAACATAGAGACATTTATCCAGAGGAGCTATTTGATAGATTACATAAAATTGGTATTGGAACAGAGGGAAGCCAGTGGCTTGATTTAGGAACAGGTACAGGTGTAGTTCCACGTGGTATGGCAAAGTATGGAGCTGATATTATTGCAACAGATATCTCAGAAAACCAAATTGCGGAAGCAAAAGAGTTATCTAAAGGAATGGATAATATCAGATACATTGTATCATCTGCAGAGGATATTAATTATCCGGATAATAGTTTTGATGTTATTACTGCTTTTCAGTGTTTTTGGTATTTTGATCCAAAAGTAATTGTTCCAAAGATTCGGTCAATGTTAAAACCTGATGGCATATTTTTGAAGGTGTATATGGGTTATATGAAAGAAGAAACGATCACACAAGATTCTAATAGTTTGGTAAAAAAGATTAATGGCTCATGGAATGGTGCATCAGCTTCAGTAAAGGATTTAACAACGCATTATTTTGATGAACCACAAATGGAAACTATGATTGTAGAGTTACCGTTTACCAGAGAAACATGGCATGGACGTATGATGGCTAGTCGTGGTGTTATGGCATCGATGAATGAGGAACAGATTGCGTTGTTTGATAGGGAACATCGAAAAATGCTTGAAGAAAAATATCCTGAAGAATTTACAATAAAACATAAGATTTTCTTGACCTGGTATAACATCAAAAAATAGCATTTTATAGGAATGTTAAAAAGGAATTAAAGATATACAAATTCATTAAAAAAATGTAAATAAACAAAAGAAAATTATATATAGAAATATATTCTGATACCAAGTTATGTTGAGAATATAGTTGGCTACGGTACCCCATAGACTAAAAGATTATATGAAAGAGGAGATTATGGAACTTTGGGATGCATATGACACAAATTTAAATAAAATTAAATATAAAACATTAGTAAGAGGTGAAGCTATACCAGATGGAATGTACCATTTAGTGTGTGAGGTTATTGTTAAACATACAGATGGTACATATTTGTTAATGCAAAGAGACAAAAATAAGCACTATGGTGAATATTGGGAAGCTACAGCAGGAGGTTCAGCACTGCAAGGAGAACTTCCGATTGATTGCGCAATAAGAGAATTGCGAGAAGAAACAGGAATATGTGAAACAAATTTAGTGGAGCTAGGAAGAGTTGTTCAACATAATAATCATTCAATATATGTTGATTATATTGTGATTACGGATTGGGACAAGTATAACATTACTCTTCAACAGGGAGAAACACAGGATTATAAATGGGTAGATAAAGATACTTTGAAAAATATGAAATCTAATGAATTGGTGACAAGAAGAATGCAGCTTTTTATTGAGGAATTACGATAATAGACAATAACAAAATTAAAGGAATATTTTATAAAAATAGTTAAATACGAAGATTAATATAGTGATGATATGATTTTTATGATATTAGAAGCCAAAAATGCTTTAGGACGAGTTCCGGGATTAAATGAGGATTTATTGAATATTAAGAAGAACTACTTGGATGTAGGAGATATGTTTTGGTTGGCTATTGATGAACAAGACAGAGTTAGTGGAAGTATTGGATATAATTCTATAAGAGACACCGATGAGGTTTGGCTGCATCGTTTGTTTGTAAAATATAATTTGAAAAGACAAGGTATTGGAAGTGCTTTGTTAGAAATGGCAGAAAATTATATAGCAAATCAAGGAAAGAAAGTGGTAAGAATTCATTTGGGAGGAGAAGGCTTTGAGGAATCAAAAATATTTTATCCCAAACATGGCTATGTGGAGTATCGGGAACGCTATATGATGAAGAATTTGTAGATAATAGCAAATTACTACGGTAGGAGAATTGAAGTTAGAGGAGTTTATAAATGGTAGAAGTAAAATTTTATGATAGTATAGATGATAAATTTCTAAAATTTGCAGTTATCATCTCTAAAACAAATGGTAAATGGATATTTTGCAAACATAAAGAAAGAGATACTTATGAAGTACCAGGCGGGCATAGGGAAAGTGGCGAAGATATTTTAGCTACTGCTAAGCGGGAATTGATGGAGGAAACGGGTGCGACAGATTTTACCATCAAACCAATCTGTGCGTATTCGGTTAAAGGACAAACAAATGTGATGGAAAATATAAACGATGAAACATTTGGCATGCTTTTCTTTGCAGAGGTATTTTCTTTTCAAGAAATACATAGTGAAATAGAGAAAATTTTAATTACGGATAACTTAGTTGAAAATTGGACTTATCCTTTAATTCAACCTCAATTAATTGAAGAAGCAAAAAACAGAGGATATTTATAAATAAGAATTGACCGAGCTCTTTGAGCGAGGAATGCTTCTTGTCCGAAGAGCAAGAAGATGGAATATAGAAAGAATTTAACAAATCGGAAGTTGTGGAGAGATTTCCTGAACTTTCCTTATTTTTCAAGGCTTACAGCCTCTTAGATAGTGAAATGATATGTATTTTCCCTTATTTTTGCCCTTATGCGGAATCCCGTTTTGCTTTTCTTGTTGGGTGAGCGTAAATATTCATTGTGGTACTGACATCATAGTGTCCTAACAGTTCCTGTACTGGTGCATGTGATTTATATTGGAATTCGATGCTATGTGAAAGACTGGATGGAAGAACGGGGATATTATTAAGAAAAGACGGACGGCCATCAAAAACAAGGCTGTCCGTTTTATGGATGAAAAGGAATTACATTAAAATATTGTTTTTAACATTTCAGCAAAATCTTCAATGTAGTATCCTGAATTATCCTTTCGCCAGAAGGCACAGTATGTTTTTCTGACAGACTCACCATTTCTGACGAGAGGAACTCGCTCAATGGTTGAATCAAACCATCTTCTTTTTGTTGTTTACCTATAATAACGATTGGAGTAGTCGATTATAGACACTGCAATCAAAAAAATCCGAAAATATATTTATCAACATTACATAAAAGTGTGTAGATGCACATAAAATGGGAATATATATTGAAATTCACGTCGTTCTGTGATAGAATCTCATTACTAAAAAGTGTGCAGATGCACGGAAAGGGGGAGCGTAACGATGGAGATTAAAAGAGACGCTTACCTACAGCAGCTGACCCTGCGAAAAGATAATGGAATGATAAAGGTGATTACCGGCATTCGTAGATGTGGCAAATCCTTTTTGCTGTTTACCATCTTTAAGAGATACTTACTGGAGAACGGCGTTGATGTTGATCATATTATTGAGATTGCATTGGACGGTATTGAAAATGAGGAACTAAGAGATCCTAAGGTGTGTTTCAAGTACATCAAAGATGCCATGAAAGACGATGGCAAATACTATCTGCTTCTTGATGAAGTGCAGTTTATGTCACAATTTGAGGAAGTGCTGAACAGCCTGCTCCGCATGAGCAATATTGATGTGTATGTCACCGGAAGTAATTCCAAGTTCCTGTCCAGCGACATTGTGACCGAATTCCGTGGCAGAGGTGATGAGATTAGAATCTACCCTCTCTCCTTTGCAGAGTTTTATTCTGTCTATGACGGCGATTATGATGATGCATGGGATGACTACATGATCTACGGAGGATTGCCGCAGATCGTAAGTTTCCAGAGCGAACGACAGAAAGCGGACTATCTGAAGAACATCTTTGCAAATGTCTATCTGAAGGATGTTATTGAAAGAAATAAGATTCAGAACGTGGATGAGATTGGGAATCTGGTTGATGTGCTTGCATCTGCAATCGGCGCACCGACCAACCCTTCAAAGATTGCCAATACCTTTGCCAGTGAGCGCCAGATGACTTATGCTAATAAAACCATCTCCAAGCATATCGACTATTTGACAGATGCCTTTTTGATTTCCAAGGCAAGCCGATACGATATTAAGGGCAGAAAGTATATCGGTGCAAATCTGAAATACTACTTTACGGATCTGGGACTGAGAAATGCACGTCTGAATTTCAGACAGCAGGAGCCTACTCATATCATGGAGAACATTGTTTATAACGAGCTGTTGATCCGTGGCTACAATGTTGATGTGGGTGTCGTGGATATCTTCGATAAGGATAAAGAGGGCAAACGTGTTCGCAAGCAGTTGGAGGTTGACTTTGTGGTGAATCAAGGAAACCAGAGATACTATATCCAGGTTGCATATGACATGACTTCGGAAGAAAAACAGACGCAGGAGTTCAATTCTCTGCGTAATATCCCGGACTCTTTCAAGAAGATCGTCATTGTAAATGGCAGCAAAAAGCCTTGGAGAAATGATGAAGGTTTTGTCATCATGGGAATGAAGTATTTCTTGCTGAATGCGAATAGTCTGGAATTTTAAGCCGATTTGAGTTGTTGCTGTGGTGTTGTTCTATTTCAAAAAAGAGTGAAATGATATAAATAAGGCCAGCCGATGTGGTAGCATTTATGTGGGAGTACATTAAAGTACCGGAGGATTCAAGAGAAAAAGTTAAGAATCTGTTTAAAGATGCAAATGAAAATGGAGTAAAAATAAGTCATTAGGCACCAACACTGTATGATGTTGTTCCGAAAAAAGAAATTGCTTAATTTGAAGAGCTTATGCGCAAAACCATAGCTGACATTGTATCAGAAGCCAGTAGCGTTGCCTGTTGGGTGTATGCGCAGAAATATGTGAAGCACAAAACCCTAAACGAAATGCTGCAAGAATTGCCAGACGTAAGTCAATTCATCCTAGCTATGGATACCTGGTTTGAAAAACTGATGGAGAAATAATCTGGGAAAATAGTTTAAAGTTTACATGTTATGATCATGTATGAAGTTGGAACAAAATAAAAGAATTGTGCTCTACTATTGTTCAAGAAAAAAACTCATTGACATATTTCAATCTATTTAGGAGGATAACAGGATGATATTAAAGTTATTGAAATAAAAGATTATATAAAAAATCCAAAATCGAATGGTTATCGAAGCTATCATATGATTGTTGAAATACCAGTATTTTTTGCTAAGGGTAAAACACCTATGCGTGTAGAATTACAGATTCGAACCAATGGTATGGATTTCTTGGCAACATTGGAACATCAACTTCGCTATAAAAAAGGAATTGAAGAAATGTCTGGCTATGATGAGATAAGTGAAGAATTACTTCATTCTGCAAGAGCTATCATTGAAGCAGATAATGAAATGCAGAGAATAAAAGACAAAATTGGTATGTTACACGAAATTTAGGGAGAAAACTGAGCAAGTAGGAAGGTGGAATATATATGAAACAAGATACTTTAGAGGGCAAAGCAAAAACAAAAAATGGGGTAAAACGGCTGTGTTTTTCCATAATCTGCATTCTTCTGGAAGTGATTTTTATTATTACTATCGTAACACGCTTGAATGAATATGCAGAAATCATAAATTTATTTACAAGGATTTTGAGTGGGATCTTGGTTTTGGGATTGTACGCATCAAATAAGACATCCTCTATGAAAATGCCTTGGGTCATCTTAATTCTAATTTTCCCAATTATGGGTGTAGGCCTGTATTTGTTGATTGGTTTGAATGGTGGCACACATAAAATGCGTGCGCGATATGCAGAAATTGATAGCAAATTGTTACCAATGCTTCCGGACAGTCAGGAGTGTTTGAGCAGAATAAAAGAAACAATTCCGAAAGCAGGAAATATAGCAAGTTACATACAAAGAAATTCGCAGTATCCAATCTATCAGAATACGGATATTGTATATTTTGATGAAGCAGTGAAAGGATTAGAGGCACAGCTTAAGGATTTGGAGAAAGCACAGAAGTTTATCTTTATGGAATATCATGCGATAGAAGACGCTGAAGCATGGCATAAGATTCAAGATGTTCTGGAAGAGCGAGTAAAAGCAGGTGTGAAAGTTAGAGTATTCTACGATGATATGGGTTCTATAGGCTTTATTAACACAGATTTTGTGAAAAAGATGGAGGCAATAGGAATTCATTGCCGTGTATTCAATCCGTTTGTGCCAGGTTTAAATCTGTTTTTGAACAATCGTGATCATAGAAAAATAACAGTTATTGATGGAAAAGTCGGATTTACAGGTGGATATAATCTAGCAAACGAATATTTTAATTACACACACCCGTATGGACAGTGGAAAGATACAGGTATTCGTTTAGAAGGAGATGCTGTTCAGTCGCTTACGGTGACATTTTTGGAAATGTGGAATGCAGTAAGTGATAAGGATGCTAATGATTCTGATTTTAGTAAATACCTTTTCCACTATGATTATGCGGCACAGCAAACTGGGTTTGTTCAACCTTATGCAGACAGCCCTATGGATAATGAGCAAGTAGGAGAAGAAGTTTATATCAGTATGATAAATAAAGCTGAAAAATATTGTTGGTTTATGACTCCATATCTAATCATAACAGATGAAATGACGCATGCGTTATGTCTGGCTGCTAAGCGAGGGGTAGACGTAAGAATTATCACACCTGGTATCCCTGATAAAAAATTCATTTATAATATAACTCGTTCTTTTTATCATGGATTGGTTAAACATGGTGTTCGTGTTTATGAGTGGACTCCTGGTTTCTGTCATGCAAAAATGAGTGTGGCAGATGACTGTATGGCAACTTGTGGAACAATTAATCTGGATTATCGAAGTTTATATCACCATTTTGAAAACGGCTGTTTTATGGCAGATTGTCAGGCAGTTGTGGAAATAAAAAATGATCTGATAAGAACGATGGGAGAATGTCGTGATGTGACAGACCAATATCAAACCGGACGAAGTGCATATTTGCGACTGGGACAATTATTTATGAGATTATTTGCTGGATTGCTATAAGAATCTGATGAAACGACCTTTCAAAAAACAGTTGATTTAGAAGTTAACTGTTTTTGAAAGGCCGTTTTTGCTATATCTAACAGTCTGTTGTACAAAGAAGATTTTGCATTGATGAAAAAACAAACCTTGTTGAGGTTAAATTGAGATTGACTTTGTATTGTATAAGTATGAAATAAAAAGGAATTAGGTGATGTACAATGAAAAAGTATAAAATATGTAAAATCCTTCTTGTTATACTGGCAATTTTTTTATGTGTGGCTTTTTATGAATTGCTCGGAATCTGCGTTGCATATAAAAAGCAGCCGGAAGTGTCCAATACAACCAAAAAAGAAACAAAAAATGGGTCATGGAACGAATGCAGTGAAAATACAGAACGGGCAGTAATCATAGAAAAGAATCCAGAAGCGCTTTTACAAAGAGTGCGTTTGATCCAGAATGCAAAAGAGGAAATTATTCTTTCTACTTTTGCATTTAAATCCGATGAAAGTGGAAAATTAATCTTAGGAGCACTGCATGATGCGGCAGACAGAGGTGTGCATATTCGTCTGTTAGTAGATGGAATGGAGAGCTGGATTGATATGGAAGGGAATCCGTATTTCTATGGATTATCTTCCCATGAGAATGTTGAAATTAAACTGTATAATAAAGCCAACCCGTTGAAACCATGGAAAATGATGGGTAGAATGCATGATAAATATTTGATTGCAGATGGTAAGACATATATTCTTGGCGGAAGAAATACATATAATTATTTCCTGGGGGATTTTCCGGGACATAAGAACTATGACAGAGACGTGTTGGTTGTTTGCAATGAACCTGAGAAAGAAAATTCAGTTAACCAGTTGTTAGATTATTTTGAAACTATATGGGATCAGGAAGACAGTGGTTATTTTCATAACAATAAAAAACTGGCAAATAGAAAATCTGTAAAGAACGCAGTTTTAGAGCTGCAGAACGGCTATCAGAAATATTTTGAAGAGAATAAGGAAAGAATCTGCGATACCGATTATACGGACGAAACTTTTGAGACAGAAAAGATTGCATTAGTGTCAAATCCTATTCACACAGGTTCCAAAGAACCAGTAGTGTGGTATCAGTTGGGAGAATTGATGAAAAATGCAAAAAATCGTGTGAAGATCCACACGCCATATATTATCTGTAATGATATGATGTATAATACATGGGAGGAGATTGCAGAGAACGTTTCAGATTTTTCTATCATGACAAATTCAGTTGCGAATAATGGGAATCCATTTGGGGCTGCCGATTATGCGAAAAACAGAAATAGAATCTTAAGTACAGGAATTAATATCTGGGAATATGAAGGCGGTTATTCATACCACGGAAAAAGTATTTTGATTGACGATGATCTGTCTGTAATCGGTTCCTTTAATATGGACATGAGAAGTGCATATCTGGATACGGAACTGATGCTTGTAATTCGCAGTAAAGATATTAATAAACAGTTGGAAGAGGGCATGATGGAATATGAAAGAGTGTCCCGCCAGGTATTGGAAGATGGAACCTATCGTGATCCATATCATGTAGAGCCAATCGAATTAACAAAGAAACGTCAGAGAAAAATATTTTTGGTACAGCATCTGCTTGGATGGGCAAGGTATCTGTTTTAATAAGGAGGAAGGAAAACGTGTTTCAAATATTGATTGTAGAAGATGATAAAGAATTAAGCCAGCTATTCCAAAAAGTGCTTGAGAAGAATGGATATCAGGTCAAAAGTGCATCGGATGGAGCACAGGCATTAGAAGTATTGGATAAGGAATATATTGATCTGATCATTTCTGATATTATGATGCCGGTTATGGATGGTTATGAACTGGTGTCGGAACTCCGTTCAGCAGGGTATCAGATACCGGTACTTATGATCACTGCGAAAGGTTCCTTTGATGATATGCGCCAGGGATTTCTTTCGGGAAGTGACGATTATATGGTAAAACCGGTAAATGTGAATGAAATGGTTTTAAGAGTCGGAGCACTGCTTCGCCGTGCACAGATACTGAATGAACACAAAATTGTGATCGGTTCAACAGAGTTTGATTATGATGCAATGACGGTTACAACTGATAAGGAAAGTCTTGTTTTGCCTAAAAAAGAATTCCTGCTTTTATATAAGCTTGCAGCTTCGCCAGGCAGAACATTTACAAAACAACAGTTGATGGATGAAGTATGGGGATACGAGACGGAGGCAGACCCACATACGATAGAGGTACATATAGGAAGAATTAGAGAGCGTTTTAAAGATAACCCTGATTTTGAAATCGTAACAATGCGTGGAATTGGATACAAGGTGGTGAAAAAATAATGGAACAAAAGAAAGAAAAAGGATTGCGGATCCGATCCTGTCTGACTGGTGCAATCTGGCTGGCACTTGTATTTTCAACAGTCATATCTGCTTTATTATTTGCTTTTTTGAATCATTTTTTTAATCTGCCGGGCAGCATACCTGTGCTTGGCTGGCTTTTGATTTTCAATACATTGATTGCAGGGCTGATCACTTCCTTTATTAATGCAAAGTTACTGGAACCAATTACCAGACTTAGTAAAGCAATGAAGGAAGTTTCTCAGGGAGATTTTGAACAGCATTTGGAAACGAACAGCCGTATAGCAGAAGTTGGAGAATCTTATCAAAGTTTTAACGTTATGACAAAAGAACTTCGTGCAACAGAGGTGCTGCAGATGGATTTTGTATCTGATGTTTCTCATGAGTTTAAGACCCCGATTAATGCCATTGAAGGATATACAATGCTGCTTCAGGGAGAAGAACTGTCTCCGGATCAAGAGGAATATGTAGAAAAAATCTTATTTAACACCCAAAGACTTTCCGGATTGGTTGGTAATATTTTGCTGTTATCCAAGTTAGAGAATCAGAATATACCAATGAAAAAAACAGAATATCGTCTGGATGAACAGATCCGCCAGGCATTTCTTTCATTGGAAACAAAATGGACAGAAAAAGAAATTGGTTTTCAGGTAGAATTGGAGGAAGTTAAATATACTGGGAATGAAGGACTTTTTATGCATATCTGGATAAATCTTTTGGATAATGCGATTAAGTTCAGCCCTTCAAAGGGGACAATTACGATGTTTCTGAAACAAGAACAGGATTCTGTTAAGTTCATTCTGGAAGATGAAGGACCAGGAATAGAGGATGATGTAAAATCCAGAATATTTGACAAGTTCTATCAGGTAGATGGATCTCATAAAGCAGAAGGAAATGGCCTAGGTCTTGCACTTGTAAAACGGATTGTAGATAGTGCCGGAGGAACAATCAAAGCAGAAAACCGTGAATATGGTGGATGCAGATTTGTTATAGAGCTGCCAAAGCAGAAAGATGAGATTATATAGTTTTAAGATAAATTAGAAGATGGGAGGATTTATATGACATTTTATCAGGAGTTGCAGTTAAATCAGGCAGGTTCTAAAAACCTGTTGAAAAAGAGTGAAACACTAAAAGAAAAATTATATCATATGTGGGTATATCTGGTGAAGATAGCTGTTACAATGGCATTTTGTTTTTTCTTTGTTAGTATTTTCAGCATCCTATTTGGAAAGGAGAACAGCATTGTAGGTGTAGTAGTCTTATTATGTCTCATGGTGTTTAGAAATGCGGATCTGGGGATCCACATCGGACAATCTACGATGCTTTTGGCTTTGTTCTTTGTAATTATGACTGTATGTCCGCATTTAGCAAATCAGTTTTCACCGGTATTGGGAATGCTGTTAAATATTGCGGCACTGGCTGTGTTGATTCTGTTCGGATGTCATAATCCATTCATGTTTAATCAATCTACATTGGTTCTTGGGTATCTACTGCTATATGGTTATGATGTTACGGGAAAAAGCTATCAGATGCGATTAGTCGGAATGGCTTTAGGTGCAGCACTTACCTGCTTCGTATTTTATCGAAATCATAAAAACAGAACCTATAAAAGAAATCTGAAAGATCTGATACAAGAATTTGATATCATTTCTTCCAGAACAAAATGGCAGATATGTCAGATTTTATGCGTACCGATAGTCCTTTGCATTGCAGAACTTTGTAATATGCCACGTGCAATGTGGGCTGGTATTGCGGCCATGTCCACGATTTTGCCGTTTATGGAAGATATGCACTACAGAGTCCGTAAAAGGATTGTCGGAAATATTGCAGGTGTTATATGTTTTACAGTATTATATTTTCTGCTTCCTTCGTCAATCTATGCATATATAGGAATTCTTGGTGGAATCGGTGTAGGATTTTCAGCACAATATGGCTGGCAGGCAGTATTTAACACATTTGGTGCTTTAGCCATTGCTGCAGAGACTTATGGACTACAAGGAGCGGTTAGTCTTAGAGTGATTCAAAATGTTTTTGGTGTTGTGTTTGCTTTAGCATTTTGTGTTATATTTTATTGGTTTATGTCTAAAAAAAACGGTTCATGCGGGACTCAATGTACGCTTTAATGAAGAAAAACAGATTACTTCTGATAACGAAATTCAAAAGTGGGCGAAACAGATTGTAAAATAGTACTCTTAGCGGAACTAATCAGGTGATAGGTAACATTTACTTCAGGATCAGTTAAGGGAATCCGTTTGTGTTATACTGTTTTATAGATTTTTCTTGCCCTTGTATTTGCCCTTATCAGAGTTCATAAACACTGATGGGACGATATAACACAAGGGAAAAAATAAGGGAAAGCTCACCTGCGACAAATCCAGTGCTTTCAAGGGTTTGCGGAGAATTTAATAACAAAATATAACAGTTATTAAATCTCTTAAAACAGGTGAAATCTCAATCGGAAGTTATGGAGGTGAAAAATGTATTTCACAGACGAAAAAGACTATATTATGCGAATGATAAAAGAAATGGTAAGAGTATTATTTTCTTTAATGTTTGGGAAAAAGTATGTTTCTGTTGAACTTGAAAAAGAAAATAAATATGAAGTATCAGGGAAAAATTTGAAAGATTTTCTTGATATGATTGATTCAGGGCAAATTAACGAAGCGGAGAATATACTTTTAGATAACATTGATTATACAAATAATGATGATGTTATGGCGGCAGCTCTTTTCTATCAATACCTTAGTGAGAAAGATAGTGAGTTTTTGATTAACAACAATTATACAAAAGAAGAAGTACTTTCTGGTTTTAAGCAATTACTTGTGCAGTCAGAATATAATAATTTGTTATATATGATTAAGGATGATGAGTAATGCAGAATTTTCGACTTGTGGACTTTAACAACTCGGAATTTGGTGGGAGGTGTTATACAAATGAAACTGGCAGACTTATCAACTGGACCAGACTGGGTAGTATATGTTGGATTTATAATATTTGCTGTATTTTCCATAGTTTTGATTTCTGGACATGGAAGTTGGTTAATTTCCGGATATAATACAGCTTCAAAAGAAGAAAAGGCAAAATATAATGAAAAAAAGCTATGCAGAACAATGGAAATTGGAATGTCTGTCATAGCAATTCTTCTATTAATTATGGGAGTGTTTGAAAATATTTTACCGGCATTTTTTGTGTATATTGCATTGGGTATTATTTTAGCTGATGTTGTGATAATTATTGTCTTGGGAAATACAATATGTAGAAGGTGACAAAATCCAGTTTGAGAGCTAATAAAATGAGTAGAAGAATAAAAAGTTAGTGAGGTTTAACATGAATAAAATAAATAATACATCAGTTGTAAAACAGCAGTATGCTAATGCAAACAATTTAAATACAAGAATATCTATTCACGATAAATATTCAACAAACAAAATGGGTTTTGGAAACTGGATAATGTCTAATTATAGAATTGATGAGAAAATGAAAGTTTTAGAACTAGGTTGTGGAACAGGAGATATGTGGAAGAATAGCCAGTCTTTGATTAAAGCTTGCTCAAAACTAATACTTTCTGATTTTTCAGAAGGAATGGTAGCAACAACAAAAAGCAACATAGGAAACTATGAAAATACCGAATATAAGGTTATAGATATTCAAGAAATCCCTTACGAAAATGAGACATTTGATGTTGTTATAGCAAACATGATGTTATACCATGTGCCAGATATTGATAAAGGTATGAATGAGGTGCGACGTGTATTAAAGAAAGGTGGACATTTTTACTGTGCAACATATGGAGAACATGGAATTATAGAATATCTTTCAAAAATTCTTTCTGAATATGGTGTTCAAAACAATATAAATAAGAACTTCACACTTCAAAATGGATATGAGATATTAAGTAAAACATTTTCTAAAGTTGATAAATTAGAATATATAGATTCGTTAGCAGTTACTAATGTAGATGATATGATAGATTATATTTACTCCCTGTCGAGTATGACAACTTTGAATGATGTACCAAAACATATAATAAAAGACGTACTAATGCAAAATATGACAAATGGAATATTAAATGTACCAAAGGAATATGGAATGTTTGTTGCATCATAGAACATAATTATTTCAAAGTAGTAGGATTAATATAATAAGAAATATTTGCTTAGAAAAATGAAAGGGTAAAAGAAATGTGGGTATCAAAAATTACAGAAGAAGATTTAAGTAATGAAATAATAGATAAATTATTATTTGAAGGCATAGTGGATACAGGAGAAAATATTGATTGTATTATTGTTTTAGGAAGTACAAAGGCATCAAAATATAGAGTTCCAGTAGCAGTGAAAGCCTATAATTCAGGCAGAGCAAACAAAATAATATTATGTGGCGGTGCTTTAAAAAAATTTCCGGATGAAGAAAGTACTGAAGCTGAGCATATGTATAAAAGGGTTTTGGAATTAGGTGTGCCAGAGAAAAATATTATTTTGGAGAATAAATCACAAAGTACAGTGGAAAATATTCTTTGTGCATTAGTAGAATTGCAACGTGCATTTTGGTTGAATAGAGTAAAAAAAGTATTGTTAGTAACAAGTACATATCACATGAGGCGCAGCTTAGCAATTGCAAGGTACTTATTTCCAATACATATAGATATAGTTCCCGGTCCTGCGGATGATAATAATACAAATCGTGATACTTGGATGAATACACCAAAGGGAAGAGAAAGAGCAAAGAGAGAAGCTTTGAATATTGTTGGATGCGTAAAAAATGGTGTTATTCCAGATTTTGAAATATAGGTTGAAATTAGTGAGGAGGTAAAAGCTATCATATGAAGAACAATCAGCAACAGTATATTGAATATGTTATGCGATTTGCGGAAAAAAATAAAAGTCACATTTGGTTAAGTGGTTCTTTTTTTGCATAGAACTGCTACATTGTTCTTTGATGTAGATATAAGTACCTTTTGTAACACGGAAAATTTGAATGAACTGATTTATGGTTATGGAAAACCTGTGTATATATCATTTACCCATAAACCATTAGGCATACTTATCGTTATATATGAAGATGGAGTAACTGTTGATTTGGAAATAATCGAAAAAATAGATATTTCAAACAGTGAATTCTTCCATACTGATGATATTAAGTTATACGATTACAGTAGAAATGAAAAATTATGTAAAGAGTTTGCTTTAAGAGATGATATGCACTATCAAATCTCTCGTTTGTTTCATCGTAGTTTGATTAAGTTCTTATCGGGCAAACAGGATATAGGTGTAAGCATAGCAAACGAGGTGGCTACATTTATTAATTGTAATATCTTTATTAATAAAGCTTGTTACAGGAATAACATTATTGAACTTTTGAAAGTTTTTAATGAACAGTATAAATTACCATTAGAATACTTAGCTATTTTGTGTGAATTGATAGAGGAATTGGATGAAAAAATTGTCCGTAAATCAAGTAAACGAATCCCAAGTTGTAGAGTTGGATAATTATGAAATATAGAGGTACACAGATGTTTGAAGATATAAAGAATAGTAGTGATTGGCAATCTGTTGATAAGGTTTCAAAGGGATGGTCAAGCGATAGTAAATACTTTATTAAAACAAAAGAAGGAAAGATGCTATTACTTAGAATATCAGATATGGAACAATATGAAACAAAGAAAAAAGAATATGAGATTGTAGAAAAATACTCAAAACTTGGATTTTTAATGTCTCAACCAATTGATTTTGGAATTTGTAACAATGGAAAAAACGTGTATATGTTGCTTACTTGGATTGAAGGTAAAGATTTAGAAGAAGTATTATCTGACTTGACAGAAGAACAACAATATCAGCTTGGAAGACAAGCAGGAAAGATTTTAAAGAAAATACATTCAATAGATGTTGATATAAATGACATTCCAAAAGATACAAAGAAATCGA
This sequence comes from Eubacterium sp. AF17-7, assembly GCF_003461285.1. Taxonomy (NCBI): domain Bacteria; kingdom Bacillati; phylum Bacillota; class Clostridia; order Eubacteriales; family Eubacteriaceae; genus Eubacterium; species Eubacterium sp. AF17-7. The sequence continues at coordinate 51,037 of NZ_QTWU01000016.1, forward strand.
AGAAGTTGCAGCAATTATCACGTTATGAAGAGTCACACGTTCGTATTGATGGTGATGAAATTGCAATTAAATATGTAAAGGAAAATATCGACCTAATATGGAAAGAGAAACCTGTATATATGCATGGGGATTATCACCCGGGAAATCTTATTTACACAGATAATGGTTTAATTGGTGTAATTGATTTTAATCGTTGGGAAGTTGGTGACCCTTATGAAGAATTCTATAAACTTGAAAGTTTTGGAATTGAAAACAGCATTCCGTATTGTATCGGACAAATAGATGCATATTTTGATGACCAAATACCAGAAGACTTTTGGAGTACACTTGCAGTGTATGTAGCACAGGCTTCTTTATTTTCAATTAAATGGGCAGAGAAATTTGGGCAAGAAGATATAGATAGTATGGTAGTTAGATGCCGTATGGCACTTGATGACTACGACAATTTTGAAACGTATATACCAAAGTGGTATACAGATAAGTATAGGAATAACTTTAAAAAGAAGGAGATGAAATAATAAACTATGGAAGGCACATATGTAAAGAATTTGATTTGTAAAGTTATTGATAAATCAGAAAGTAATAATTGGGATAATGCTGTAATGGAGTGGAAAATTATTGATTGCGAGGAAGATGAAAATGCTCTGAAATATGCATATGTGGAAAAGAGAATATAAAGTATTTATATACTATTAAAAATATGTATAATGGAAATATTTTATATCCGGTAGGAAGTTCGTGTATTACGAAATTTGATAGAAAAGACTTAAGAGAAAAAACATCTTTAATGGAGTCACAGTTTAAGCTGTTGCATGCGGTAGAAGAAGGAAAATTCTTATCACTATCTGTTGAATTATTTTCGCGTAAATTGTTATTGTGGTTATACGAAGAAGGGGCAATTTATAGCAAGTGGTGGAGAAGATGAGGATGAAACTATAATAATATCTGCAAAACGAGAGGCATATGAAGAAGCAAACATAGGTATGGATTGTAAGTATTCTGTACTTGATACACAAAATGGCATACCAACATACTGTTTTAAAGAAGCAAGAAAAATATGGGGTGAAAATTGTTTGGTTTTTCCTGAATATACATTTGCTGTTAGGATGGATACAACAATTTTGGAATTGTCTCAAGAGCATACGGAATATGAATGGGTTGATTACAAAACCGCATTAAAAAAACTTAGCTATGATAGTAATAAAACTGCGTTATGGGAATTAGATAGTAAAATTAAATTAGGAACATTAAATTAAGAATATTTATATTATGATTTATATACAACAAAATTGTAGTGCGTTACAGTTATAAGCTGGTCATAAGCTCCAGATTTTGAAATATAGGCTGAAAATTAGGGCTATTAGCAAATAGTAAATGACGAAGAATCTAATAAGCCAACTGGTATTATTCTTTGCACTGATAAAGATTCAGTGGTTGCAGAATATGCTTTAGAAGGATTGGCAAGTAATATTTTGCATCAAAATATATTTATTATATTACCAATAAAGAACAACTCATAACGGAGATCAAAAAAGTGATAAATCAGTGGAGTAAAAATAAAAGATACAAAAAATGGAAGAAATTGCATATGTATTGCTCGACATTATTATGATAGGTTGTGTAAAATAGATTGTGTGGATATACTGGATTTAGCTATCGAAAAACTTTATGCTAATGCTGATGAATATGGTGTTACATCAAATATATGTGGAATAGTTAAATCGATTGATGATTATCAAATCAAAGAAAGAAATTATGATTTAGTAATGGCGGTATCATCTTTGGAACACGTAGATTCAAAAGAAACCTTTGTTAATAAATTGCGGGAAATAGAACATGGCATCCGCAAAAATGGCATTGTATGTTTAGTTGTAAATTCAAATATAAAAGAGTTTGACAAGAAAACAGGAAATGAAATACTTCCACAATTTGAAGTATGCTTACCTACAGAAGAAATGCAAAGGATTTTTGAAAAAGCTTTTAGTGAATGGACAGTATTAAAATCTACTGTGGTGGATCAGCAATATGATATTCCGAGAGATAGTGGAATATGTGAATTGAAAACAAGTGTAGTTACTTTTGTAGCAAAAAAAGGATAGAGATAAAATGGTTAAGGCACTATTGCAGAAAAAAATCAGTATCAAGAAGTGGCAAAGGAGAATAATACATATGGAGAATAAACTAATAAACACTGGTCAAAATAGTATTATGGATAATTTTATTGAGACAGATGATATATTAAAAGACATGCGACAGATTATTGAATCCTCACAGAGAGCTGCACATCAGGCAGTTAATATGACTCTTGTGTAGAGAAATTGGATGATGGGTTATCGGATCGCCAGTGAGGAATTGCATGGTGAAAAGCGGGCAGAGTATGGAAAAGGTTTTACAAAAGCAAATCTATAAAATTTTTATTCATTTTATAAAACTTATCCAGAGATTTTCCACTCAGCGAGTGGAAAATCTCAACCGATATTATCATGGACATATTATCGCATTTTATTACAAGTAAAAGATGAAAAGGCACGTGAATGGTATGAGAAAGAAGCGCTTCAACAAGCATGGAGTGTTAGAACATTACAACGTAATGTTTCTTCACAGTACTATTACCGTATGCTTCAGACTCAAAAGAAGGATCTTGTAGAAAATGAAATGAATGAACTAACCAAGGAATATTAGAATGATAAGTTAGAATTTATAAAAAATCCGGTTATTGCAGAATTTTTAGGTATGGCTTCAAATACAGATTTTACTGAAAGTGATTTAGAAAATAGCATTTTGTCTAATTTACAGAAGTTTTTGATGGAATTAGGGAAAGGGTATGCTTTTGTGGCAAGACAGCAACATATTCATACAGAAAAGCAGGATTATTATATTAATCTTGTTTTCTATAACTATATTCTCAAATGTTTTGTACTAATAGATTTGAAAACGCAGAAAATTACACATCAGGATGTAGGTCAGATGGATATGTATATTCGGATGTATGACGAACTTAAACGTAGTGAAGGAGACAATCCTACGATTGGAATTGTCCTCTGTTCTGATACAGATGAGGACGTTGCAAAGTATTCTATTCTTCATGGTAATGAACAGCTGTTTGCATCAAAATATAAGTTATACTTACCAACAGAGGAAGAATTAAGAGCAGAGATTGAAAATCAGAAAACAATGTTTTATTTGCAACAACAGGAAAATGACGAGTAGTTTTATTAAAGTATAGAAATACTAATGAGTTACTATATTTTGCAAATGTATATTTGAAAAGGTTATTATCAGGTTGGGACCCCGTGCCCCAACTATTTTTTTTATTATTTCTAAATAATAAACCATAGAGGATGTATTTTTCTACAAAAATAGAATTCTAGTAATTAAATAAACAGGCATTTTGTAGTATAATATTTATATATAAACTGGAACGAAAAATTGAAAGGAAAAACATATGAAAAAAACGCTAAAGACACTAATGTTAATTGCAATAATTGCAATGGGAATTAATTTGACAGAGGCAAAAGCCGAAACTTCGGGAGAGATAACAGTACCGGAAACGACAGTACAAGAAGCAACAACGTTACCGGAAACGACTACACCTCAGGAAACAACAGTAATAGCGGAAACAACTACGCCGCAGGAAACAACAACAATACCGGAAACAACTACAACAAAAGCAGAAGAAACAACAACTGTACAGCCGACAACTAAACCGGATGTGGACACAACAGGAAAGAACGTGAAAAAAGGTGGCTACGTAAAGAAGAATGTTTCTGCATATAATTTGAAATTAGAGAAAGTGACAGAAGTTGAAAAAGGTGTTCGTTATTATGTTTATAAAGAATGTAATAATGGATATTCATTAATTAAAGTGGGAAATCAGGAATTATTAGTTGAAACGAAATATATTACCTACAAATGTAATGCTAAAAAAATAGTAAATACATCAGATAAAAAATATTCATACTCAGATATGAAAGTAGATTTAAAGAAATTAGAGAAAGCATACGGTTCAATATTAAAAGTTGATATTGCAGGAAAAAGTTTGGATAAAAGAAATTTATACTATGTTACATTGGGGAATGCTAAAGCAAAGAAAACGGTTTATGTAGAAACATCCGTGCATGCAAGAGAGTATATGAATACTAAATTTATGATGAAAGTTATTGAAGATTATTGCAGAGGATATGATACGAAAAAATATAAAGGAAAAAAATATAGTACAATCTTTAATAATGTTAAATTAGTAATTATGCCAATGGTAAATCCGGACGGAGTAACAATCAGTCAGTATGGACCTAAAAAAATAAGAAATGCTAAGTTACGTGAAAATCTTTATAAGATAGCAGGCGGAGTTGATTTCAAAATATGGAAAGCAAATGCCAGAGGTATAGATATAAATAGAAATTACGCAGAAGGTTTCGACAGAGGTGGTGCAAAAACACCAGGACATAAGCAGTATGCCGGTAAAACACCTATATCTGAAATGCCGGTAAAACACCTATATCTGAACCGGAAACCAAGGCACAGGTATCGGTAGTAGAGAAAGTTAAACCAGATGTAGTAATTTGTTATCATCAGGCAGGTGAAGTTATGTATCATCTTAATCACACAAAGCTTAGCAATATGCTTTATTCCATGACACATTATACTCACATAATAAGTGGGCAGACTCATTATGGAACATTCAGTGATTATCTTGATGCCAGAAATATACTAAATTGTACATTAGAAACAGGATTAACACCGGCACCTGTAAAAAACAGCATGTATAAGAAAATATATAAGACAAATAAAGATGTATTAGTAGCGGTTGCAAAAATGTATTTATAATAAAAAGGCGAAGTCCGGATTCTTTAGGATTTCGCCTTTTCTGAAAAAATATAAGAGGTTAAACAATAAATGGGTTAATTTGATTTGAGAAAAATTCCCCGCTAAATTTATTTGCACTTAATAAATATCTATCAGAGTAAGTAAGAAAGGTGGTAGTATATGAACAGAAATACAATAAAAAAAATAATTGCATCAGGACTGATTATAGTAACAACAGTTGTATTTGCAGAAATTAATAATAACGGACTTAAAATGCCGGGTAATATTGCATTTAATTCTATAGTAGAAGCAGAAGAAATTTCTACAGGTAATACAGAGGCCGTAAAAGAAGATAAAAGTAAAGTCTTGCCGGAAGTTAAAAATTATTCCCTTAAGCAAAGCAATATTAATATATTATCAGGAAAGCCGGGAAATGTTACAGTTTCGTGGACTAAAAATAGTAAGGCTAATGGATATCAGATTCAATATTCTACAGACCAAAATTTTGTAAACTCAAAAATTAAAACGATAAAAGGTCAAAATAAAAATTCTACAAAACTTGCTAAATTAAATAGTAAGAAAAATTACTATGTAAGAGTCAGAGGATATGCAAAGAAGGGTAGAAGTAAATATTATTCAGACTGGAGTAGCTGTGCTGAAATAATTTCGTGGAATTCTAAATGGGAATTTGCAAGTTATTCAAAAATGCATACAGATTCAGCTGTTTTATATTTTTCAAGAGCATCAAAGGTTAAGAACAAAACTGTTTGCATAAATGCAGGACATGGAACTAAAGGTGGTGAAAGTGTTAAGACTTTATGCCATCCTGATGGTAGCGCTAAAGTAACCGGCGGAAGTACTTCGCAGGGAGCAATAAGAGCTACATCAATTAATGGTGGAACTACTTTAAATGACGGGACACCTGAAGCAAAGGCTACATTAAATTTGGCAATGATAGTTAAGCAGAAACTTTTAAAAGCAGGATATAATGTTTTAATGGTTAGGGAAGACGAAGATGCTCAGATAGACAATATAGGAAGAACTGTATATGCAAATAACTGCGCAGATTATCATATTGCACTTCATTATGATTCGACTTCATCAAATAAAGGGGCTTTTTATATTGGTGTTCCAGATAATCAGTCATATAAAAATATGTATCCGGTTTCTAAAAATTGGAAAAAACATAACAAATTAGGAAAAAATCTCGTATTGGGAATGAAAAATGCCGGAGTTAAAATATATGGGAATGGTGTAATGGGAATTGATTTGACTCAAACTTCCTATTCTACAATACCTTCTGTAGATTTAGAAGTGGGAGATAAGAGTAGTAATCATTCAAATAAGACATTAGAAACAATTGCCGTAGGAATTGTTAAGGGAATGAATAAGGTGAATAAGTAATTGAGTTACTGATATTAATAGGTCAAAAAATGGAAAGTGTAAGATAGGAGATATGCATTTTTGCGATAAATTATGAAACAAGACAAAAACGAAATAAGGTGGGACAAACTTCTTAAGATTCGCACCACAGGAAGAGATGATTCAAAAGCAGACCAATATAGATATCCTTATGAGCCAACGCCGTATTCAGTGCTAGAGCGTCTTGCCAACAGTGGGCTTATACGTAAAAATAATACATTGATTGATTATGGATGCGGCAAAGGAAGAGTTGATTATTTTATGGCATATCAGACAAAATGCAAATCAATTGGAATTGAGTACGATGAGCGTATTTATGAAAAGGCAATGACAAATAAAGAAACTGCAGTGTCATCTAATAAAGTCATAATTGAACTTGCAAATGCAGAGAAATTTGAAGTACTTGAAAGTGTGGATAAGATTTATTTCTTTAACCCATTTTCTGTAGAAATCTTGCAAAAAGTAATTGCACAGATACTAGATTCTTATTATGAAAATATAAGAACGATACAACTGTTTTTTTATTATCCATCAGATGAATATATTTCGTATTTAATGACGGTAGACGAATTAATGTATTATGATGAGATTGATTGCAGAGATTTATTTGACGGAAATGATAGTAGAGAACGGATTATGATTTTTGAAATTATGTAGGCGATAATTATGTGATTGAAAATAAGTTTCTGTATAAATATTGTAATTTTTAAATATGAAATTAAACTTTTGGGGTTAATTTTAATATATAAATTATAATATTTAACCTGTTTAGCTAACCGTGTATAGGTATCGGCATCACTTTTTATTTGTATTCCATATATATTTTCACGAGTAACCAGTACTGCATCAGCTCTGGCTTTACCCGTTTGTTTCTCTTATTGGAAAAAAATTGCAGATAGATTAAGAAAGGTAAGAAAAAGACGTTCTATTTCTCAGGAAAAACTTGCAAATATGAGTGGAGTTAGTTATGGCTCAATAAAAAGATTTGAAGCAACAGGACAGATATCGCTAATAAGTCTTACAAAGATAGCAACAGCTTTAGGTGTAGCAGATGAATTAAGGGAATTATTTACGGATGTTCCTTATAGAAATATTCAGGAGGTTATAAATGAAACAAAATAAAATGAAAAATTTTTTAAATAAACTTGTAGCAACAGTATTAACAATATCGTTAAGTTGTTCATATGGAATTGTGTCAAATAAAGAGGTTAAAGCAGATAACGGATTAATTCCGACAGCATATGATAATTTGAACAGATCATTAAGAAAGAAGTCACAGCTGGTTAATTTGGCGAATGGATATATGCGTGTTTTTTATAATGAAGAAAACATTGGAATAGAATATTATGACAAGAATTTTAATATACAGAGCAGAAAAAATATAAACATGGAATTGCCGATGTGGGGTGGATTTTATGCAGGAAATAATGGCTATTATTTGGTTGAAGGAGTAAGCAACACTGATGAATCAGATACTGCAGAGGTAATTCGTGTAATAAAATATGATAAAGATTGGAACAGAATTGGAGCAGCATCAATTACAGGAAACAGCAATTTATTTGGTGGTGAAGTAAGGTATCCATTTGACTATGGGTGTGTTGAAATGACAGAATACAATGGAAAATTATTTGTTGTAACAGGGCATCAGGGCTATGTAGACCCAATGTATAAGCAGGGACATCAGGGATTTTTAATGATTAGCGTGGATGAAAATACAATGACGGGTCAGATAGTTAAAAGCGATTTGTGGCATTCTTTTGCACAATACATAGTTGAGAAGAATTCAAATTTGTATGTTTTAGAACAAAGTGAAGGTTCAAGATATACTAAACTTACAAAATACAATGCTGATTCATTAAGAGCAGAATCAATCCCATTACTTGAATATGGTGGTGAGCATACATCCGCATGGGCTATATCATGTTATGCAAGTGTAGATGATTTAGCTGTTTCGGCAGATAATGTTTTGTGTTTGGGAACATCTATAGATCAAAGTCAATATGAAGTTGTAAATACGAATACAGCACATAATATTTATCTTACAGTTACTTCACAGAATGAATTTGATGAAGAAAATACACAGATAAAATGGATGACTAACTATAAAGATGATGGAAGTTGTTTTATTGGAACTCAAATAACAAAAATAAATGATAACAAGTTTATGATTTCATGGGAAGAATATGGAAAAAGTCAGACTGCAGGGACAGAAGATTTATTAGAGTCATCTATTTTACATTACATTTTTGTAGATGGAAATGGTAATAAAATTAGTCAGGAATTTACGGCATCAGCACCAATTTCAGATTGTCATCCGATTGTAGATGGCTCAAAGATTATATATTATGCATCAAGTTCAAATATGGTTGATTTTTATTCTATAGATATTAATAGTGGAAAGATGGATAAAAAAATATATCGTGTAGCAGGACAAAATGCAACATGGGATTTTGAGTCTTCAAATGGAACATTAACAATATCAGGTTCAGGTGCGATAGATATTGATACAGAAGTTCATTATAGATATCCGGTTTCATCAACAAGTAGAGGATTTAGTTATTCATCATCTGACAACACATGGACAAATATAAGGAACAAAGTAAAGAAAATTGTAATTAAGTCAGGAATAACAAGCATTCCGGATAATGAATTTAAAAGTTTTGATAATTTAGAAGAAGTTGAAATTGGCAAAGGTTTACAGAAGATAGGGGATGAAGCATTTTATGGTTGTAGAAATTTGAAAAAAATAACAATTCCTGCAAGCGTTAATAGCATAGGAAAAAGTTGTTTCGAAACAGGATATTTCTGGATTGGCAGTGGAAAACCGGTTATTTCAGTTACAATATATACAACTGAAAATTCATATGCAGCACAGTATGCTAAAGCAAATGGAATACAATGCAAGATTGTGAATAAAAACGCAGATAAAACAAATCAAACTAAGAAAAAAACTAAAATTGCGAAAGCAAAAATTAACATAAAATTATCATCTAAAAAGAAAAAGACAATAACAGTTAAATGGAATAAAGTGTCTAATGCCAAAGGCTATCAGATACAATACGCAATGAATAAGAAATTCACAAAGAATAAAAAAATTGTGAAAACAAATAAGCATTCAATGCAGATTAAAAAACTTAAAGCCGGTAAGAAATATTTTGTAAGAGTAAGAGCATATAACATAACAAAAGGAAAGAAAAAATACACAAAATGGAGTAAAGTAAAAAACATTAAATGTAAGTAATACAGGAACTCATGATGTCAAAATTAGGAGTGTCCAGATAAAATGCCACTTGATTGAAATAAAATCAAGTGGCATTTTGTGTGTAAATAAGAAATTCTTCCAATATAATAAATCTTAAAACTATTTTCAATTTATTTTCGTATATAATAATGTAATACAAATTACAGGAGAAAAAGAATGCATTCAGATTATAGGCTTATTAGAGAGATAAAAAAGAAAAATGACAGAAACTCAGCAAATGAACTGGTCAGCAGATATTATGACGAAATTTATGTTTATGCTTATAAACAACTTCAGGAAAAAGAGTTAGCAATGGACATGACGCAGGACATTTTTATAGCAGTATTAAATGGATTACATAGCTATGATGAGAAAAAAGCTTCTTTTAGAACATGGCTTTACAGGTTGGCCTCAAATAAAATAACAGATTTTTATCGGAGCAGATTTTATAAACAAAAATTATTAGAAGCCGGTCCGGTAGAAACAGATTACATCGGGACGAATGATAATCAGGAAGAAATGATTATTAATAAAATGACAAATGAAAAAATGATTCAGGATGTGATGATACTTATATCCGGATATAATAATGAGTGGATTAGGATATTCCAAATGAAAATATTTGAGGAGTTATCATTTAAAGAAATTGCTAAGGAATTAGGTATTTCAGAAAACACGGTTAAAACGCGTTATTATACGATGATTAAAATGTTGAAAAAGGAGTTAGCGTAATTATGGAAAATAAATATAAATTTGATATTGAGTACCCTACACAAATCGAAAAACAAAACAGTATAAATTTTATACTTGATGCGACTAAAAAAGAGGAAGAGCCATTGATTACAAGGCTAAAAAATCTATTCTTAGGACCGGGAATAAATGTTATATTCTATCAGTCAAAATTACTTGTATTAATGTCACTTGCTATATATTTGTTTGCAATATCTTTAGGATATGTTTCATTTTCAATAAATGATTATATAAGTCCTGAATACATGATAATAATAATGTTTCCTGTTATTAATGTGTCATTTTTTGCACTATCAATGTGGAATGAAGAACAGTCTGCAATAGTAGAACTTAAACGCACATTGAAATACTCACAAAGTTATATTATTACACTTAGAATGTTGTATGTGAGTATATTAGCAATCGTCATCAATGAGGCAATGCTGTTAATTATAACTGATGTTAAATATCAGTTAAAAATAGTCATTATTGCTTTTGCTACGTCATTTATTTTTTCTGTAGTATCACTATGGCTGTATGACAGGTTTAATAATTATTACAATATAGTTTTTTTATGCATAGCATGGATAGTGGGAACGACAGGAATATCAAAATATAATTCATTAATTATAAATACAATGCTAAATACAGTGCCTACTGTTGTTTGTGTTGCAATTGCAGCTATTAGTTTTGGAATATTTATAGCTTATTTAAGAAAGGTGGAAAAAGAAAATGCTTACGCTTAATAATGTATCGAAAAATTTTGGAAAATTTACGGCAGTAGAAAATATAAGTTTAAACATGGATAATGGATTATATGCACTGTTAGCACCAAATGGAGCAGGAAAGACGACCATTATAAAGATGATAACAACTTTGCTTAATCCTACTGAGGGTGAAATTTTATATGATGGAGTAAATATAAAAACAATGGGAGCGGCGTATAGGGAATTGCTTGGTTATTTGCCACAGGATTTTGGATATTACAAAAATAATACTCCAAAGCAGTATCTTTCATATTTGGCAGCTTTAAAGGGAGTACCTAAAAAAGAAACAGCAGAAAAAATTGATTATTTGTTAGAAATGGTAGGATTGTCAGAAAATGCTGACAAGAAAATGAGAAAATTTTCAGGTGGAATGATTCAGAGAGTTGGCATTGCACAGGCAATGTTAAATGACCCTAAGATATTGATTTTAGACGAACCGACAGCAGGATTAGACCCAAAAGAAAGAGTGAGATTTAGAAATATAATTTCAGTATTGTCTAAAGATAGAATAGTCATATTATCTACGCACATTGTGTCAGATATTGAATCAATTGCAAATCAGGTGATTCTTATAAGAGATAAACATATTTACAAAATGGATTCCGTAGCAAATATTTGTAATGAGTTATCAGGAAAGGTATTTGAGATGCAGGTAAGTGACAAAGAATATGCACAGATGGAAGAAAAATATATTATTTTGTCAGCAAGACAGGAAAAAGGATATATGACTATCAGAGTGTTTGACGAGGCAGATGATGGAACTGATAATGATAATAAGATAAGTGTTTCACCAAATTTGGAAGATGTATTTTTAGTTAATTACAATTAACATAATAATGGTTAATGGGAGAAAAATATGATTAAATTTGAGTTAAAAAAGATATTTAATATAAAAATCGTGCTTGTAATCTTTGTACTTACAGCTTTATTTTACAATATGTTTTTAAGCACTAATTATTTTGCTACATCTAATATGGGGGCAGAAGATAAATTATGCACCATATTAATGAAAGATTACGGAACAAAATTTCCGGTTAGTGAAAGAAATAAGTTAGAAGAAATAAAACAAGAATATATTGAAAAAGTTGACAAGTATATTGCAGGGGATGAAGTATTGAAAAATGCAGGTATAACTAACTATAAAGATTACAAATCAATGCGCTCAGAAGAAGGACTGGATGATAAGGTAAAAGAAAAATTAAATGACATTTCATTTGGAAGCTATGCTGAAGAAACATTTCTGATTCAGGAGGTGGATTACTGGCAGGAATGGGAAACAGGGTTACAGTTTGCAGGGCTTAGTAGGGAAAATGCAGAGAGTAATATAACAGAAAATGTAAGACGACATACAGGGGAAGTAAATAAGCTGAATCCTAAATTTCTTGAAAGAATGGAAAAACTATATACAAGAGATTACACGTCGCTTTTATCAGAAGATGCAGCTGAATGTGTAAAAAGTGATTTACCTTTGATTGGTTTGCTAATGTTAATATGTTCTGCTTTATTGATAATACCTTATCAGATACGGGAAAGAATAAGAAATGTGAATACATTATTTTATACTACAAAACATGGAAGAAATTTGGTTAACACCAGAATAACAGCTACCGTTATTACTACCGTTTTAGTTGGAATAGCACATATAATTATATTTTATGTATATTTGATAATTAGAGGAGTTGGAAAATATTTGGATTGTCCTATATATTGCACTGCAAGAGTTAATTCATGGTATGATTTGAATTTTGGTACATATATTTGCTTAAATTTATTACTATACATATTTGCAATTATGTCACTTATAATGCTGTATTTTTTAATATCAAAAATATCACTAAATTATGTGGTTGGTTTTGCAAGTGCAATTCCTTTTACGGTTATCATAGCTATTATTTTTAATAAAATAATGTATGGATATTTGATAATAGAAAACAAAATGAAAATAACTTACGATGTTTACCGCCCTATATTGATTTGCATAAGTTTTACAATTATTGGTTTGATTATTGCAGTAGCGTTAGCAAAATATGAAAAGAAAAAAGATGTAGTTATTTGTTAATAAGCAGATTAAAAGATAACTATTTGTTAATAAGTAAAATTAAAGTATAAAAATTTGTTAATAGATGAAAAAGGAAGTGGTAATTTGCTGATAAAATATGAAATAAGAAAAATAATAAAAAATCCTATTGTGTGGATATTAATGTTATTTTTTCTTGTCATTAATATTTTGAATATTGAAATGCAGGTTCATGATTATAAGAAAGACATAAAACTTACGTATCAGTATATTCTAAACGACAAAATTGATAAAGAATATCTGAATTCTGTTGTTTCAATATATGATGATTTTAATATGCAGATTGTAAAAAATACTAAAATGGATTTGTATGATTACAATCCAAGTGGAAAGTATAAACTGTTTATAGACAACTGTTATAAAAAATTAGAAAAAAGAGTAGAAGAAATAAAAAATGATGGAGAAAGTACACAATTAACTTATCCGGGTCAGGTATATAGATTACATAAATTGCTTTATTACAACATATTTAAAAAACTATTGCTGGAAATGGCTGTTGTAATAAGCATATGCACATTATTTTTAATGGATTATGAAAGGATAAACAATACGACAGGAATAGTATATGCGACCAAAAAGGGACGAACAATTCAGAAAAGTAAAATGATAAGTGCAATGATTGCCGGGAGTGTTATTAATGGTATTTTGATGATAGGAACTCTAGGATATTATTTCGCAAATATTTCTTATAAAGGACTTTGGAATACCTCATTATCATCGGCAATGGCTATGGAATCGAGAGGAATTCTTAAATATCCATTCATTACTTATGCGAAAATGAGTTATGCAAAATATCTTTTATTCACAATATGCTACGCAGCAGTGCTGATATTACTTATCAGTGTTTTAAGTAGTGCCATTCAATTAGTAACTAACAATAGTTACATAAGTATAATTATTGTTGTCATTACAATGTTGGGATTATTAAATGTATTACAATTTTCTACAAACACATGGTTTGATTTGTTAATATCATTTAATCTGGCTTCAAGCTGGAATGATTGTGGTTCATGGTTTATGGAAAATCATTTATTTACTTCGTTTAAAGCTTATGATTGGATTAGTATTTTGGTGCAAACCTGTATTGTAAGTATTTTATTTAGTGTTGCTTATAAGAGATTTTGCAGAAAAGATTACGTGTGATGAATAACGGGTGGGTATTGGAAGGATAAGTGTGAATAAAAGTAGCTCAAAGTAAGTAAAGAAGCAGAAAAAATTTTGTTAAATATTGAATTATCCTCTAAAGATGATATATTATTAATTAATATTATTTTAGGGGATGATTTTATTTATAGGATAGACGAAACAAAATTGATGAAAAATGTATTCTTATGATTCCGGCAATGTTAGATGCACATTTTTCATTGCTAAATTATGCTTTTTATTCTAAAAATTATCATCCGATAATTATAGAAAATGAAGAAGGAATAACAGATATTGGGCTAAAATATGTAAACAATGAAATGTGTTATCCGGCTATTTTGAATAAAAAAGAGGAAAAAATTATGTTAAAAAACGAACGAAAAATTGTAGATATTTTAATTAAATATTCGGATTATTTATTTGTGTTAGCAATAACAATATTATCTATTTATATAAGAAACAGATTGCTTCCAATCGTATCAGGTGATGCCAATTATTTCGAGAGTGTGAAAGTTTTTCTGTAAATTAATATTTAAATATAATTAATAGGCC
>NZ_QTWU01000017.1:0-64086 GCF_003461285.1 Eubacterium sp. AF17-7
ATTGGTGGAGCAAGAGCCGGAGTTCTTGAAACAACATTCAGAACAGAAACAGAGACAGACTTATTCGGAGAACAGGCAGTACTTTGCGGTGGTGTTTGTGCATTAATGCAGGCAGGATTTGAAACATTATGCGAAGCAGGATATGATCCAAGAAACGCATACTTTGAATGTATCCATGAAATGAAGCTTATCGTAGACTTAATTTACCAGTCAGGATTTGCAGGAATGAGATATTCAATATCAAATACAGCAGAATATGGTGATTATGTAACAGGACCAAAGATTGTTACAGCAGAAACAAAGAAAGCAATGAAGAAAGTACTTAGCGACATTCAGGACGGAACATTCGCAAAAGAATTCTTACTTGATATGTCACCGGCAGGACGTCAGGTACACTTCAAGGCTATGAGAAAGTTAGCTTCAGAACATCCATCAGAAAAAGTTGGACAGGAAATCAGAAAACTTTACAGCTGGAATAATGAAGAAGACAAGTTAATCAATAACTAAGATTGATTTAGAATGTCGGACTGAATTGAGATTATATAATTACATAGAATTTGCTCGGGGCAGACAGCTGTCCCCTGACAGAGTCGCAATGACTCCATGATATATGTAACTGAGCGATGATTGTAAATTTTAAAATTTACGGTTGTCGCTCTTTTGTTATGCACAATGAGCCAAGTTTTTTCAGTTTTTTGCTGGCAAAAAAAACTGAAAAAATTTGGCGAATGTATAATCACTGAGAAGAAGCGAAGCGGATTCGAAGTGTTATACAAGGCGAAGCCGTGTGCATAACAAAAATACAAAAATCAAGCGGTATAGTTTCAGTTTTTTGCTGGCAAAAAAAACTGAAAAAATTTGGCGAATGTATAATCACTGAGAAGAAGCGAAGCGGATTCGAAGTGTTATACAAGGCGAAGCCGTGTGCATAACAAAAATACAAAAATCAAGCGGTATAGTTTCAGTTTTTTGCTGGCAAAAAAAACTGAAAAAATTTGGCGAATGTATAATCACTGAGAAGAAGCGAAGCGGATTCGAAGTGTTATACAAGGCGAAGCCGTGTGCATAACAAAAATACAAAAATCAAGCGGTATAGTTTCAGTTTTTTGCTGGCAAAAAAAACTGAAAAAATTTGGCGAATGTATAATCACTGAGAAGAAGCAAAGCGGATTCGAAGTGTTATACAAGGCGAAGCCGTGTGCATAACAAAAATACAAAAATCAAGCGGTATAGTTTCAGTTTTTTGCATGATTTTGTAATGATTAATTGCACAAAAAATGCGAAATTGTGATATAATTTATATATCAAATGAACGAGGAGGACGTGGCTTATGAAAAAGAATATTATTACAATTAGTAGAGAATTTGGTAGCGGCGGAAGAACAGTTGGAAGAAAACTTGCAGAGAGACTTAATATTCCTTTTTATGATGGGGAAATAATTGAAAAAGTACATGAAGAAACAGGATTTTCTCAGGATTTTATTAAGGAGCAGGGTGAACACTCACCAACTAAAAGTATTTTCTCATATGCATTTGTAGGAAGAGATGTGAACGGAATATCTATAAATGATTATGTATGGAATGCACAGAGAAAGATAATTTTGGACTTGGCAGAAAAAGGACCTTGTGTTATTGTCGGAAGATGTGCTGACTTTATTTTGAGGGACAGAGATGATTGCTTCAACGTATTTATTCATGCAGATGAAAAATTTAAAGCAGAACGTATTGTTAAGGAATATGGTGAGACAGATAAATCACCTGAGAAACGTTTAAGAGAAAAAGATAAAAAGCGTAAAATAAATTACAAATATTACACAGACCAGGATTGGGGCGTATGTGATAATTACGACATTTCTTTAAATACAGGAACACTCGGAATTGATAAGTGCGTAGATATTATCGAAGAACTTGTAAAATAATACTAAAAACTATTGACATTTGGCTCTAGTTAGTATAAACTAACTTGCAGTTAGGTAGAACTAACAAGCCATTATGTATAATTAGAACTGAGAAAGGCTTAATTTTCCCGATTAAGCCTTTTTCGTTAGTATTATTTAAAGGAAGTGATTAGAATGCCGTTTATAGTAGAAAATATC
Source organism: Eubacterium sp. AF17-7 (assembly GCF_003461285.1). NCBI lineage: Bacteria > Bacillati > Bacillota > Clostridia > Eubacteriales > Eubacteriaceae > Eubacterium > Eubacterium sp. AF17-7. The sequence continues at coordinate 2,096 of NZ_QTWU01000017.1, forward strand.
GGAACAATTGTTGTAGCTGTTATTTTAATAGCAATAGTAGCTCTTATAGTATGGTCGATGAGAAAAGACAAGAAAAATGGTAAAACCTGTAGCGGATGCAGTGGTTGTAGCGGATGTAGCGGTTGTAGCCATGGTGGACAGTAAAAAATATATTTCCTTATAAGAATAAAAAAACTCTCTTTTAAAAGCGAATAGGCGAAAATTAATCCTATGCTTAAAGGAGAGTTTTTGTTGTGTACTGTAATATTATAAGAACTTGTTTATGAAACTGATTTCCCAACCAGTTCTAAAAGGTATGGAATTTCTGCTTCAAAATTAACTCCGTATGTTACAGCATTTTTATCGTTATAAGTGTTTTCAATACATTTACAGGTGTAATCGGCGGCAATTTTTAATGAGTCTTCAATAGAAAAATCATTCATCAATGCACCGGTAACTGTGCTAGCAAAAACATCTCCGGTCCCATGGGATTTAATCGCAATTTCCTTGGTAGAATAACTGAAAAAAGTTTGACTTTCAGTATTGTATCCAATATATCCGAAACGATTAGGTTCAATATGTACACCTGTTATAACTGCAATTTTCGGACCTAGATTAGCAAGTTTAAGTAACATAGCTTTAATTTCATCTACAGAGGCGTCTTCCCCGGGATATGGAGTGTTAGTAATAAATGCGGCTTCTGATATATTCGGAAGAATAATATCTGCATCAGAGCAAAGAGTAGTCATTTTTTTAGCAAATGCCATGTCAAAGCCTGTGTATAACTTCCCATTATCAGCCATTGCCGGGTCTACAATGATATAACCATGCGGATTATTAAATGTTTTAAAATAATCAGAAACAATGTCAATTTGTTCAAGCGTTCCGATATATCCTGTGTAAATGGCATCAAATTTAAAACCTTCTTTAACCCATACATCTTTAATCGAAGGCATATCTTCAGTCAAATCCCTAAATGTGAAATTTGAAAAATTAGTATGCGTGGATAAGACCGCAGTAGGAACAATGGCAGTTTCCACGCCCATAGCAGAAATTATGGGTAAGGCAACAGTCAGAGAGCATTTCCCAATGCAAGAGATATCCTGTATAGTCATAATTCTTTTCATAGAATATTTTCCTCCGTTTACAAAAGCAATTTTCTACATTATAATCCACTTATGGTATTATTGAAAAGACCTAAATTTGTATTATTTAAAACACCAGATAGGGGAAAAGATGCTGACATATAATTTAAATGAAAGAGGAACGCTCACATTGTACGAATATTTGTACAAATGTATAAAGGATGACATAGTATCGGGAAAAATAAAAACAGATGAGAAGCTACCTTCAAAAAGAAATATGGCAAAAAATCATGATATAAGCGTAATAACCGTAGAAAATGCCTATGCACAGCTTTTAGTAGAAGGGTATATTCGCGCAGTTGAGAAAAAAGGATATTTTGCAAATGAGATTACAAATCAGATATCTGAAAATCAGGAAGTAACAGAAAATGTTAGTGAATACAAAATTAATAAGCCTGAGAAAGTAAAGTGGATAGTTGATTTTAATTCAAATCATGTAAGGTATGACAGTTTTCCGTTTGCTACATGGTCAAAAATAATGAGGCAGAAACTTTTAGATGAGGAAAACTCATTTCTTATGACACCATCAAGGAATGGAATATGGGAATTAAGAAGTGCGATAGCAAAGCATTTACGTGAGTTCAGAGGACTGACTGTATTGGCGAATCAGATAATTGTTGGTGCCGGAACAGAATATTTGTATGGACTTATAGTTCAGCTTTTAGGAAGAGATTCAGTAATTGCCACTGAAAATCCCGGATATCGAAAGATAAGCATGGTATATGAAAGCAATGGTGTAAGAACTATACATTTGCCTATGGATAATCAGGGAATAAGTATAGATGAATTAGAAAAAAGCGATGCAAATATAGTTCATATTTCACCAAACCATCATTTCCCTACAGGAAAGGTAATGCCTGCGGCAAGAAGACATCAGCTTTTAGAGTGGGCAAATATGGGAGAAAGATATATTATAGAAGATGACTATGACAGTGAGTTTCGATTTTCAGGAAAACCAATACCTACAATGGCAAGTATAGATAAAAATCAAAAAGTAATTTATATGAATACTTTTTCAAAGACACTTGCACCATCAATTAGAATCGCATATATGGTGTTGCCATTTGAATTAATGGATAAATATACAAAAAAATTAGATTTTTATTCGAGTACGGTTTCAAGCTTTGAACAATATACTCTGGCAGAATTTATAAAAGGTGGTTACTATGAGAGACATATTAACCGAATGAGAAATTATTATAAAGACAGCAGAAATAAAATTATTACGGCAATAAGAAATTCTTCGATATATCCACAGATTTCCATTGAAGAAGAAAACTCAGGACTTCATTTTATCTTGAGAATAAAAAAGAATATTGATGATGAAAACTTTAAAAAGTATTTAAAAGATAAACTTATTAACATTTCGTGCCTGACAGATTATTGTTATCAATATGATGATGAAGTTATTAATGAAAAATTTAGAAAAGAATTCAGCCATAAATTTATAATTAACTATTCAGAAGTAGAAGAAAGTAAAATGGTTGAAGCTCTTAAAATAATAGAACAGGCCTTAAAATTTACAGCAGAAAAAGATACGTAATAGTTTAAAAAACTCATAAATGTTCATACTGAAAATAGTATGGATATGTGAGGTTTTGTATGAAAGAGTTGCTACAAAATGAAAATATAAGAAAATGCATAAAATTATTTGCGGTTTCATTAGGCGTTATACTGGTGATAAAATATTTGCTGCCGCTGTTCTGGCCTTTTGTGTTAGCATATTTTTTAGGAGAGTTAGTGTGCAGACTATCAGATTTTTTGAATAGAAAATTGCAGTTTCATTATAAGGTAGCGGCAATATTTTCACTTGTAGTAATAGTAATTTTAATTTTTGTACTGCTAGCGTTAATTATAAACAAGTTATTAGGACAGGTACAAAATTTGGTCGTAAGCTGGCCTAAATTTCAAAATGATTTAGACTGTGGTATAAAAGAAATTTGCTGTAACACAGAAAAGCGATTAAGGATAAATAACGGACTTTTGTATCAGACAATGTGCGATGGAATGGATGAAGTATCAAAAGTAGCAAAGAAAAATGTGTTTGTTAAAATAATGTCAAACTCTAAATCCGTTGTGATTGTATCAGTGGAAATTATAGCAGCGATTATAGTTGCAGTAATGGCGGCATATTTTTATGTAGTGGAAAAAAGCGATATAAAAGAAAAAATAAAAGGGCTATTTTTCTATAATGAGCTTAGCAAAATAAAAAGTAAAATGTCTATAATATTCAGAGCATATATAAAAGCACAGTTAGTTATCATGCTTATAACAAGTACATTGTGCAGTATTGGATTTGCACTGATTAAAAATCCATATTTTTTAATACTTGGAATTGTAGTGGGACTGTTAGATGCACTTCCTTTGATTGGGCTTGGAATTATAATGATACCGTGGGCAGTTGGTTATTTTATAATTGGAAATGTAAGAAAAGGGCTTGTAATAGCTGTTGTTTATATAATATGCTATTTTGTAAGAGAAATTTTAGAACCTAAGCTTATAGGTGATAATGCAGGAATAGGACCTCTTACCAGCCTTGTATGTATATATATTGGATATGAAATATTTGGACTATTGGGAGTATTTTTAGGACCGATAGCTTATATGATAATACAACAAATGACAGAATGAAGGTGTATAAATGAAATATAAATGTAATAACGATATAAAAATGAATATTCCAAAAGATGTGGATTTTATAATAAAAAAATTGGAAGAAAACGGATATGAAGCATTTGCGGTAGGCGGATGTGTAAGAGATACAATACTTGGGAGAGAACCAAAAGATTGGGATATAACAACGTCAGCGCTTCCACAGAAAGTAAAAGAAATTTTTAGAAGAACTCTCGATACGGGATTACAGCATGGCACGGTAACTGTAATGTTAAAACATATAGGCTATGAGGTTACCACATACAGAATTGATGGGGAATATAAGGATAGTAGACATCCTGAGTCAGTTGAATTTACAACAAATCTGATTGAGGATTTAAAGCGAAGAGATTTCACAATAAATGCCATGGCGTATAATTCAAAATACGGAGTTGTGGATGCATTTGACGGAATAGGTGATTTGCAACGAAAGGTTATTAAATGTGTAAATGATCCTGAAGAAAGATTTACGGAAGATGCTTTAAGAATGCTTAGAGCAGTAAGATTTTCAGCACAGCTTGGATTTGAGATTGAGGAGAAAACTGAGAAAGCAATAAAAAAACTTGCACCGACTCTTGAAAAAATAAGTGCAGAGAGAATTTGTGCTGAATTAGAAAAACTTATTCTTTCAGATAATCCTGACAAATTAATTGAAGCATATAATTTAGGAATTACAAAGGTCGTATTGCCTGAGTTTGATGCAATGATGGAATGCAAACAGGATACTCCATATCATATGTACAATGTTGGAGAACATACAATCAAAGTAATGGAAAATGTTGAAAAAACAAGAGTTATGAGATTTGCAGCATTGCTTCATGATGTTGCGAAACCGGATGTACATACATTTGATACGAGAAGCCATTTTAAAGGACATGCTATAGCAGGCGTGGAAAAGGCAAATAAAATAATGCGTAGATTGAAAATGGATAACAAGACGATTGGACTGGTAAAAAGACTTGTTGCCTGCCACGATGATCGCCCTGTGGAGCATGGACGAAGTGAAGAAAAGGTAAGGAGAAGTGTGCATAAAATAGGAAAAGACATATATCCATTGTATTTACAACTTGTAAATGCAGATTTTGCAGGAAAAAGCGAATATGGACGTGAAAAAGGTTATGATGATTATTTATATGTTGTAGAAACATTTAACAAAATAGTAGATGAAGAACAGTGTACCTGTTCAGCAGAATTAAATATAACCGGAAAAGAAATGATAGAAATGGGTGTAAAGCCGGGACCAAAGATTGGAGATATATTTGACAGACTATTAGACATGGTATTAGAAAATCCTCAGTTAAATGAAAATGAAAAATTACGAGAATTAGTTTTAAAATTTAATGCATAAAAAGAAAAATTTTCCAGCTTCATATTCTGGATTTGCATTGCAACCGTCTTAGAATTTAATGTATAAAAATAGAGCGAATAAAGTTTTGACAACGAAAAAATTTGCTACAAAAAATTAAAATATCTTCTGAAGAATTTAATACTTAGGAATATCGCAACCAAAAATATCATAGTATAAAAAAGCTGAAACTATCTGAAACAAAAAGAAAAAGTCCCAGATAAACAGAATATGGTATTGAGAGGTGGCTGTATGAATGAAAAATCGTTAACTGTATTAGAGCAGTATGAAATTAATCTAAAGGAGATATTTAGAACAAAGGGAAATTATGGGTGTGTCACGGAAAAAGACATATATATTTTGCAGGAATATAATGATGGCGAAAAAAAGGGAGGAACCCATAATTTGATAGGTACGTATTTGGAGAAAAATGGGTTGTGCTGCGATTATCCTATTCCAAATAAGGAAGGCAAGTATGTGTCGGTCAGCATAGACGGATATACGTATATCTTAAAAAAATGGTTTAATGCCAGAGAGTGTGATATATCGCTAAAGACAGATATAATGAAATCTGTTAGTAATTTAGGAAAGTTCCATAGCATAACCGAAAATACCTACGATTTATGGAATGATGAATATAGTTTACATAATATTGATAATATAATAAACGTCTATGAAAGACATAATAGGGAAATAATAAAAGTAAGAAATTATATTAATAAAAGGAAAAATAAGTCTAAATTTGAGCTTGACCTTCAGGTGGAAATTGGCAAATATTACAGGCAGGGTGAGCAGGGAATATGGGAACTGAAAAATAGTTCATATGAGCAGTTATATAAAGAGGCTATAGCTAATAAATCAGTATGCCATGGAGTGTTTAATCATCACAGCGTTCTATTTGAAGATGGAAAAACGATTGTTATTAATATGAAAAAATTTGGATATGGATTGCAATTATATGACTTTTACGGATATTTAAGAAAGATAATGGAAAAAAATGAATGGGATGAAGAACTTGCATGGGAAGTCATGGATACATATTCTTTGCAGGTAAATCTGACCAAAGAAAAAATTCGTGTATTATGGAGTTTTTTTGTGTATCCGGAAAAGTTTTGGAAAATTATAAATTACTATTTTAATTCAAATAAAGCATGGAGTTCAGATAAAAATCAGGAGAAACTAAAACAATTTCAATTTCAGGAGGAAAAAAGACAGCAATTTATAGCACAACTTAAGAAAAAATGGGAATAAAAAATATTTTTTTATCTAAATTGTTATTTATTTTATGGTATCTTTGTATTATAATAAGTTCGAACTTTGTAGGAAGAGATTGAGGAAGTAGGAGGAGAAATCATGAGCTATAAAGATATATATAACGAATGGCTTAATAATCCATATTTTGATGAAGCTACGAAGGCAGAACTTCAGGCTATTAAAGATGACGAAAAGGAAATTGAAGACAGATTTTATATGGATTTAGAATTTGGTACTGCAGGGCTTAGGGGAGTTATTGGAGCCGGCACAAACCGAATGAATATTTATGTTGTCAGAAAGGCAACTCAGGGACTTGCAAATTACATCAATAAGATGGGACAGGGAAGCAAGGGAGTTGCAATTGCTTATGATTCAAGAAATATGTCACCTGAATTTGCAGATGAGGCAGCTTTATGTCTTTGTGCAAATGGAATCAAGGCTTACGTTTTTGAAAGTCTCAGACCAACACCTGAATTATCATTTGCAGTTAGATATTTAGGATGTACAGCAGGTATTAATGTGACAGCAAGCCATAATCCGGCAGAATATAACGGATATAAAGTTTACTGGGAAGATGGAGCACAGATTACACCACCTCATGACACAGGAATTATGAGTGAGGTTAAGGCAGTTGCGGATTATTCAGCATGTAAGACAATGGATAAAGAAAAGGCAATTGCTGATGGTTTATACATACAGATTGGTGCAAATGTAGATGATCCTTACATTGCAGAATTAAAGAAACAGGTAAAGAATCAGAAATGCATAGATGAAATGCAAAAAGATATCAAGATTGTTTATACACCACTCCACGGAACAGGAAATATTCCGGTAAGACGTGTGTTAAAAGAATTAGGATTTGAAAATGTATACGTAGTAAAAGAACAGGAATTACCTGATGGTAATTTCCCAACAGTAAGTTACCCTAACCCTGAAGCTGATGAATGCTTTGCGCTTGCAAAGAAAATCGGTGATGAAGTAGGAGCAGATTTACTTTTAGCTACAGACCCTGATGCAGACAGACTTGGAGTATATGTAAAAGGTGATAAACCAGGAGAATATCATGTACTTACAGGAAATATGTCAGGATGCTTATTAGCAGAATATGAACTTAGCCAGATGAAGGAAAATGGAACATTACCTGAAGATGGAGCTTTAATTAAGACTATTGTTACAACAAATCTTGCAAATGGAATTGCAAAATATTATGGAGTAAATCTTATCGAAGTACTTACAGGATTTAAGTACATCGGAGAACAGATTCTTAAATTTGAAACAACAGGAAAAGGACATTACTGTTTTGGATTTGAAGAAAGCTATGGTTGCTTAATCGGAACTCATGCAAGAGATAAAGACGCAGTAGTTGCATCAATGGCACTTTGCGAAGCAGCAGCTTATTATAAGTCAAAAGGAATGTCATTATGGGATAAGATGATTGAAATGTACGAAAGATATGGATATTGCATGGATGGAGTACAGTCATTAACATTAAAGGGTAAAGAAGGAATTGAAAAGATTCAGAATACTCTTGAAAAATTAAGAAAAGACGTTCCAACAGAATTTGACGGACTTAAGATTCTTTCAGCAAGAGATTACAGAGAAGATGTAATTAAAGATATGGTAACAGGAAAAACAACTAAGACAGGTTTACCTAAGTCAAACGTACTTTACTATGATTTAGAAGATGATGTATGGGTATGTATCCGTCCATCAGGAACAGAACCTAAGTTGAAATTCTATTACGGTGTAAAGGGTACAAGTTTTGAAGATGCACAGGAGAAACTTGATAAGCTAGGCAAATATTTACTCGATATGGTTAACTCAATGCTTTAAGCCGTAAATATAACTAATATTTATTTGTAAAGACTAATTTATGTTATAAAAATAAAAGCACTATAATATATTCTTAATAAGAATTATTGTGGTGCTTTTTTTATGGCAAAATGTAGAATGGTTTTAGCATTTACTGTTATTTTGGTGGGCATTTGCTTATGCTCCTGTAAAATAGAAAAAATAAGCAGCAAAAAAACGAAGGATGTTGAATACACAATTGTTCCTGAAAATGAAATACCACAGGAAGTAAAGAAAGTAATAGATGAAAAGAAAGGCTCGGAATTTAAATTGGCCTATACTGATCCTGAATACACATATATTCTTATAGGATATGGAAAGCAGGATTATCAGGGTTACTCAATTATTTTAAAGGAACTATATGAAACAACAAATTCAATATATGTACAAACTAAATTTAAAGGTCCTAAAGAATATTCAAATATACAATCAGAAACATTTCCGTACATAGTAATAAAAATAGAATCCACGAATAAAAATATAATATTCGCAGAATAAAAATAATGGGAGGGCATATGGAATTAGTTAAAAATAATGTATATTTGAGAAATAAGGCAGGGCAGGCTGCTAACAAAATGTATGTAAATGAAGAAGTGAATGTATCAGAGGTTTTTCCGGAAATTTACAATATTGTAAGGGAAAAAACAGAAATTCAATTGGATAAAGTTACACCCGAAACTGACCAGGTCATATTAAATGGATACATAAATTACAATATTTTGTATTATACAAATGATTCAGATATGGTGTATGGAATAGAGGGAGAAATTCCATTTGAGGAAACATTAAGAATTGGAAACACAGATGAAAATAGTATTGTTGATGTGAAAATGGAAGTTGATAGTTCAAATGTGAAACTATATAACTCTAGAAAATTTGCATTAAGGGCAGAAATTTTGATTTCAGCTGTGTCAGAAGGGCTTGAAAGCATAGAATTTCCGGATAAGATGGAAAACAGTAGAGGGATGGAAGTATTAAATGATACGGTAGAAACAATGTCCGTAGTTGCTGAACAAACTGAAAACATACGCATAAAAGAAAGCGTGTATATACCGGGAGTTAAGCCGGCAGCAGATAGAATAGTATGGAAAGAGTTGAAACTTAAAAATGTGACATCAAGAGTAAATGATGGAATGATAAATGTATCCGGTGAAATGTATGTGTTTATTATGTATTTGCCGGAGGAAGCAGATATGCCTAATCAGTGGATAGAAACAACCGTAGATTTTAAGGATAATTTGGAAATGAGTGAAGCTACAGAAGATTTAATTTCATTTATAAATGTGACGCTACAGGATGGAAAAATACATTTAAATGAAAATGAAGAGGGAGAAAATAGGGAACTTTCGATAGACGCAGTTTTGCAATTAGAGATAAAACTTTATAAGGAAAATAAAACTGAAATTTTAATGGATATATATTCACCAACTAAAAATGTACAGACAAAATTAAAAGACGTATGCTATAAAAAATTGCTTGTGAAGAATGCATCCAGAACAAAAACAGTAAAAAAAATTGAACTTGATCAGTCTAAAGGAAATGCTTTGCAGATTTGCAGCAGTACAGCAGATTTGAAAATAGACAATATTGAAATTGTTGATAACGGAATCGTGGCTAAAGGAAAAATGAAAGCATGTATAATGTACATTTCTTCAGATGACAAGAGACCTGTTTGTGCAAAAGAAGACAGCTGGGAATTTGAACACAGAATTGATGCAGACGGCATAAGTAAAGATGATTCATACTATGTTAAATGGCGCGTAGAACAGGTAAATACAAATATGGTAAACAGCAGTGAAATTGAAGTTAAAGCCGTAGTTGCACTTGAAGCTATCGTGTTCAAAAAATGTGATATGCAGGTTATAAATGAAGTTGAAGTAAAAGAGTATGATAGTGAAATGTTAAATGAAGTTCCGGATTTAGTTGGTTATATAGTTCAGAGAAATGATACTCTGTGGAATATTGCAAAATCTAATTTTACAACAATGACACAGATAATTAATGTAAACAAGTTGGAAAACTCCAGAATAAAAGAGGGAGAAAGACTTTTGCTTACGAAAACCTGTAATGAGTAAAAGTAGGATACTTTTGTTTACAAAAATCTTTAATGAATATATGGAGAATACTTTTGCCTAAGTAAACTTGTAATGAGTAAAAGAAATTAGTATACTGATATGGCGTAAGTAGAAGCGTATTTGATTGTTTGAAAGGTTAAGTACAGAATATGGATAAAATTGAATTAAAAGCTTATGGAAAAATAAACATAGGACTTGACGTTATAAGAAAAAGAGAAGATGGTTACCATGATTTGGATATGATTATGCAGACAGTAGGTGTGTATGATGATGTAATAATATCAAGGGAAGATGGCACGCAAACTTATGAAATAGAAGTAAGCACGGATGCAGATATTTTGCCAAATGATAAAGGAAACCTAGCTTTTATGGCTGCAAAAGTATTAATGGAAGCTTATGATATAAAATCAAAAGTTAAAATTCATATAAATAAGAGAATACCTATAGCAGGAGGAATGGCAGGAGGAAGTGCTGATTGTGCAGCTGTATTAAGAGGTGTAAATAAGTTATTTCAATTAGGGCTTACAGATGAACAGTTACAGGAATACGGTGTAAAGCTTGGAGCGGATGTGCCTTATTGCATAGTAGGTGGAACAAAAAGAGCGCAGGGCATAGGTGAAATATTGACAGATTTACCTACACCGCCAAAGTGTTATGTGATAATTGCAAAGCCGGACGCATTTGTTTCAACAAAATTTGTTTACAGCCATATACGCCCGGCGCAGATAGAAAATCATCCTGACATAGATGGAATAATCGAATCTATAAAAGCAGGTGATTTATACGGAATGTGTGAAAAGATTGCAAATGTAATGGAAGATGTAACAATTCCTGAATATCCAATTATTCAGAAGGTTAAGGATATTTTGAAATCAAATGGAGCGGTCAATGCGTTAATGAGTGGAAGTGGACCTACAGTCTTTGGTATATATGATGATGAAGAGAAAGCTAAACAATCAATGGATGCATTATCAGGAAAAGAGTTTGTGAGTCAGCTTTATCTTACAAAATTTATTTAAGCTTTATCTTACGGAATTTATTTAAATAATTTATTTAAAAACGTTAAATATTTGAAGCGGAAAACAGTGTTGTCTTCTGAAATATAACTATAATCTTCCTCGGAGATATTTTCTTTGATAATTTCTTTTGATGATTCGGGAAGAATACCGGAAGATGCATCAACAAAGCATAAAGGTGGATAAAGAACGCACCACCAGTTATGACCTTCTCCACTTCCTATATACATTGTATAAGAAAGATAAGTGCCGGAAGGAAATGACATATCACCGTATTTTTTAACCGGGAAATCATCTAAGCCAAATGAGGAAGATATAGCGTAATCATAGCCATTATTTTTTATGACAGTGTTAGCTATTTTCTTTAAATCTTTATCGTGAGAGGCAATGAATTGTTTGGCATCTTCTAAAGAAGTGAATTCAGAAGAATGCTGATTCATATAGCCAACAACATTGTCTTTGACTTTCAATTTTAAATTTTGGTCTGGAATGGTATCGCTATTTGCCTTAACATGGAAACGGATAACACAATTGCTAAGGTCATTTTGCACCTTAGATGATTTTGAATTATGCATAATTGCAAGAGCAAAAAAAGAAACAACAAATATAACAGAAACAAAAAATTTATTTATATGTAACATGTAAATACTCCTCTATAAAAAAATATATAACTATGTGCAAAGTAAAAAAATAAATAATTATGTGCCAAATAAAAAATAAATAACTATGTGCAAAGTAAAAAATAATTATGTGTAAAATAATTTAAATCTAAGTGGGGTTGCGGACTGTTAGAATAAACGATATATATTAATCCGCAATATAATTTATTGCAACAATATTATTTATATAGAGAGTTCCCAAAAAAGAAAAAAATATACATATTTGATAAATAAAGAACAAAAAATAGAAAGAGATAAATAAAAACTATGAATGAAGAAGTAATTATTTCAATAAAAGGATTAAGAGTTACCGAAGACACCGACGAAGATGTAGAGGTTATTACACCTGGAAAGTATTATCTTAAAAATGGAAAACATTATTTGCTTTATGATGAAATTGATGAAGAAAGTGGTAAGACAATTAAAAATATGATAAAGATAACTTCGGAATATGTAGAAGTTACAAAACGAGGAGGCATTAGTTCAAAATTATGCTTTCAGGAAGAAAAGTCTTATCAATCAATTTACAGTACGATGTTTGGTGAATTCCTTATGGAAACAAAAACAGATGCTGTGATGCTTGATGAATCAGATGAAGTTATTGAAGCAACAGTTAAATATGAATTGTTTATTAATGGAAGCAGTGTTTCAACAAATAATATAGTTATTAAAGTTGAAAATAAAGTAAAATAAAAATTTAGAAACTAATATAGAAAAGTGCTAGATTTTACTCATGATTTAAAAATCGAGAAAAGTGCTAGGTTTCGTCTATCCTTGAAAAACGAATAAAAAACAGATTATGTTGTCACAAGTTACAAAAGCAAATGATTAAATGTTGCTTTATGCAAACTGTATTATGACATCATAATCTGTTTTTTATTATAGTTGTTATTTCTTTTTCTTACCAAAGAGACCTTTTTTCTTAGGTGGTTCATATACAGGACCACGGATTCTCTTAAAGTTAGTGATGTAAATTCCGCTTACAGTAGCTTTGATTTCCTGCTTAGGAAGAATCTGGTCAAAAATCTTTCCGTCGCAAATAAGGTTCATAACCTTAGGACCGGCTTTTACTTTTACGATTGGAAGTTTAGCTCTTCTCATGTATTTAGGTGTCTGTTCAACAACGATACTTGGAAGTCCGGCTTCCTTTAATTTCAGTTTCTTTTTATCGATTACTAATAAATTAACTGTCTGAGCATTTGCTTCTAAAGTTTTCTGCTGTTCAGCCTGCTTCTTTTCCGCTTTTCTTCCTAAGAAATATAAAACAACGAAAGCAACAAGTAAAACGGCAATTATTACGATAAGTGTTATTGTAAGTGCCTTCATTACTTACCTCCTATATAAAATTCTTTCAATATTTTAGCATTTAAAACAAAAATTTACAACATAATATAAAAATATGTTGTAAATTAAAGAATCTATTTATTTTCATCAAGAAGTTTAGCTACACATTCCTGAACATGTGAAGTAAGTTCACGTTGTTCAGGTCTGCTTAAATCCTTTGTTTCAATTGGCTTTCCGAAAATGATTTTTACAGTTCCCGGTTTTATTTTTGGAAAATGTTCTTCAAAAATTGCCGCTGAATTAATAATTCCAACAGGAACGATAGGTTTTTTAGCTTTAATGGCCATTTTTAAACTACCCTCTTTAAAAGGAAGCATTTCGTTAGTTTTTGAACGTGTTCCTTCAGGACAGATGAACATTGAAACACCGTTTTGTAAATAGTCAGTACCTTTTTGAATTGTCTTTAAGCCTTTACGTGGATTTTCTCTGTCAAGAAAAAGACAGTTAACAAAGTACATAATCCAACTTAATAATGGAATTTTTTTCATTTCAGCTTTAGCAATGTAACCTGTAGGGCGTTTCATATATTGATATGTAGTAACAATGTCAAAGTAACTTTTGTGGTTTGATGCAAATAAAACAGAAGTATCATCGGGAATGTTTTCTAATCCTTTAACTTCGGTTTTAACACCGCTAATTTTCATTACAATCCAAAATCCAAATTGTACCCATTTTAAACAAATTACGCTTCTAAGATTCATGTTAAACTGCTGAATGATTAATTCAACCAACATAAATGGCAGAGAAACGATTAAATAAATTACCAAAAAGATGGCTAAAATAATAAGTCGCATCATATTATTTAGTATTCTCCTTATATCATTATTGCATTCGTATAATTGTAGTCGCAAATATATTTAGTTGGAATATTACAATTAAAAAAATGCCTTTTATTATTGTAAGTGGAAAGAATGAAAAAATCAATATACACTATATTTGATAATAAAACGAATATATTACGTGAAGTGAAAAACTGAAAGCCACTTTTAACAGATGAAGTGGATTTTAGGTTTACACAAATATACTAATAAGATAGAAAAGACAATATTAAAATAAGAAAAGAAAAAAGATTGATTTACAAAAAAAGCGTTGGAAAATATGCAATTTAAATATAAATAAGAATAAATAAGAGAAAAATGTATTAAAATAACAAATTTATTAGTAATAATATACATTGTAAAGACAGAAAAGTTGGCGAATATGTATAAAACACCCATAAAAACGGTTTTATTTATTGAATATTAAAATTGCGCGTGATATACTATGGTTAACTTGCGAAATAGTCATTTCGCACTATGAAATAGGAGGAGATTAAAATGAAGTTAGTAAAGAAATTTGCAGCAGCTGTAGCAGCAATGGCACTTACAGTTGCTATGACAACATCGTGTTTTGCCGCTAGCTGGGGAAGCTATTTCGGACAGAACGAAGGATGGTATGAAGGAGCATATGGTGAATTAAAGAGCTCAACAGATACAAGCTGGACAGCTAACATGGACGCTATCGGTTGGGGCGGATGCTGGGGAGGTCAGGTATTCCAGCAGAACCTTAAGATTAAAAAAGGCGATGAATATCAGCTTAAGTTTAATATGACATCAAGCAAGTGTGATAAATGGGTATTTATCAAAATCGCAACAAAGGATGATATTGCATACGGTGATTGGATTCAGTTAAAGGCTGGAAAAACAACAAAGTATGATGTTACTTTCAAGGCTAAAGTAGATGCTGATTCAATTTACTTTGGTATCGGTGGTGATTTTGGTGACAGAGCTGAGGGAACAGATCAAGCAAAGGGAGCTATTTACCAGTATTCAAAGACAAAACCAAATGATGGTGATGCTACATACGCTACAGAGCTTAAATGTACAGGTTACTCACTTGCAGCAACTAAGGCAGCAAGCACAGATACAGCATCAAATGATAATGCGTCAGCAGACAGCACAGATACAACAAGTGCTTCAACAGATACAGCAAGCACAAGCGTAACAGATTCAACAGATACTTCTGCAGTAGCAACAGGTGATTTCGCACCTATCGCTTGCGCAGGTGTTGCAATTGCAGCAGCTTCAGTAGTTGTTATCTTTTCAAAGAAGAGAAAAGAAGCTTAATTAAAAATTAATTGAATTTAATATTTAATAAAAAGATAGAGCAAAATTTGCAAATGCGGTTTTGCTCTATCTTTTTTTGTTATACACAATGAGCCGAATAAAAAAAGTTTGTTATACACATGACTGCGTCATGAATAACCACCTCAAATCCGCTGCGCTACTTTTCGGTGATTATATATTTGGCTCATTGTGTATAACAAACAATAATAAATAATAACAAACAATAAAAGGCTGAAAGTGGCATAAATAAAGGGTTTTACCACCAAATATCGCAAAAATACAACAAAAAATGTCTGTATATAGTAATTGTGAATGATTTAACAAAGAAATGAAACGGTTTTAAATAACAAAGTATACAAGTTTGGGAAAATGAGAAATAACAAAAATGTATAAAATATACAAGAATACGATTTGTAAAATCGTTTTTTTATGTTGATTTGTACATATATGTGTGCTAGAATATGAATTAGGAAATCACGATGTGAATTCTAATGTAGGTGAAATTTTTAAATTTTTTGAAGGAGGAAGTTATAATGAGAAAATTTAGCCGCAAAGCATTAGCTTTATCACTTTGCGTAGTTTTAGGAGCTACAGGTTTTACAGGTTGTGGCGATAAGAAAAATGGAGGCGGTTCTTCTAAGGGAGATAATACTGCAGACATGAGCACAGGCCTCAACAAAGATGCAGAAGGTGACATATCAATCATGGTATGGTCAGGTGATGGTCAGTATTATGAAGATATAGGACATATGGATTGGACAAAGGATGACATTAAAGCACAGAACGTTGCAGCAGTTTATGCAGTAGCTAAGAAGTTTAATGAAACATATCCTAATGTAAAGATTAACCTTTTTGCTAAATCAGGTGATCCTAACCAGGCCGGAACAAACACATGGGATCAGGAAATTGAAAACTTTAAAGTAGACCATGGTAAATATCCTGATATTTGGGCATCAACAGATGTTCCTAATGACATTAAGAAAGGTTTAGTTGCAGATTTATCAGTTTACAAAGATGAAAGTTCATACAAAGCATACAATGAATCACTTATGGCAACAATGAACTATTGGGGATTCCAGGGCGCATTGCCATCATACTCAATTCCTTGGGGTATTTGGGTTAATAAATCACTCGCAACAGAAAACAATATCGATGTTCCTGATATTGATTGGGATATTGATGAATATACAGATTTTATCAAGTCAGCAGATTGTGAAACATTCTGGGGCGACAAGAGCACTCCTGTACGTTTAATTGAAACAGGAACAGAAGATATTAATAAGAGCATCTTAGAGAATGGAACAGTTAATGTTAACTCAGATGCAGTTAAAGACTTGCTTACATATGTACCTGAATGGGCTGAAACAACAGTTGACGTTGCTGAAGGTGCAGGAAATCTTTCAGAAGAAATTGCTAAGGAATGTGGTCAGTACAGCTGGTATTACTTCTGTAACAATAGATTATTAACAGATTCAAATGATCCTTGGTATCTTGCTAGTGCAGCAGATCCTAATGCAAAGAGCACACTTGGTGTTGTACAGGCAGATGACTTTGATATTTATCCAAGACCATCTACAGAATATTGTGATAATACAGTAGGAACAGTAGTTGACCCAATCTGTGTACACAATTATGCGTTAGATGATAAGAATGCTGAATGGAGTGATTCAGAAAAACAACAGTTATTAGTTGCTTACACATTTGCAACATACTGGACTGGAAGCACAGAAGCTAAGCAGGCAATTGCAGATCAGGAATGGGTTCAGGGTACATCATATAAACCTGCTATGAACGATACATTCCCAGTAGTAACTGGAGATGCATATGATGAACAGATGGATATCTGGTATTCAATCGATTCACATGCAGTTTACAAAGATACAGAAAAATTCCCTGGATTTGCAGAAGTTGTTCGTTTATATAAAGAAGGACAGACATGGGATTACTCAGATAAGACAACTCCAGTATCAATTACAGAAAATGGTGAAAAACAGAGCTGTTTATATGAATGGGAAAACATGTGGGATGAAAATGTAGCAGGCGCATGGCAGACAGACCCTGACTGGGTTGACAATGTAAAATCTAGATTGGCTGACTGGAATACAGCTATGAATAAAGATTTAGAAGCAGCTACAGAACAGTTGAAGGAATCTTTAAAGGAATATTATGGATTCACAGATGCTGATTTTAAATAAAAGCTGATTGTTAACATCATTGCGGAACTACTCACTTGGGCAGTTCCGCTTTTGTAACAAGAAAGAAAGGACAACAATGAAAAAAAAGATTATTAGCGGATTGGTTGCTGTATGTGTCATTGTTGCAGCGATATTTGCATATAAGTTTGCGCTTGGCAACTCCGGTACATATGTTAAAGATCCAAGTGCTACTGAAGTACAAAAGGCGTTTGATACTTTAAACAATGCATATATAGAAGATGGCACACAACCAGAAAAGTATTACACAGATTTCATTGCTGACAGTTCTCTGAGTACAGGCGAAGGAAAACATATTGCATCAGTAAATGGTGGAATATCAACTGAAGAATATTATCAGCAGAACAAAAACAATGAAAATGTTTCTGAAGAAGTTAAAGAAAATAGTAATCCGATGAAAGAATTAGATTATCAGGATGTAGCTCAATATGACATTTCAGTTGAAAAGAGCGGATTGTACTATTTGTATTTGGATTACACTTCAGTAGGAAGCACAATGTCTAATTACACAGTAAGCGTTAAAATTGATGGTGAACAGAAGTATAATGAAATGAATACAATAAGTTTACCGCTTACATGGAAAGATAAAGATGTTGAAGTTGATAAAGATGGAGTTAAAACATTTCCGTTAGACAGTCACAATGATGAAATGGCTCCAAGCCAGGAAGTTGTTAAAGACTGGAATTTAGAATCTCCTCTTTATAATAATACATATACATCAACAACTCCTTTATGCTTCTATTTAGAAGAAGGCGTAAATACAATCGAAATCGAAAATGTTTCATCAGGCGGCTTGGCAGTTGGAGATTTAGTTGCTGCAGCTGCAGAAGATGACACAGATTCATACGAAGATTATGCTAAGAGTCATAGCAATGAAAAACATATCTCAGATGAAGATGTTCAGATTGACGCAGTATATTATGATACAAAAAATACAACAAGTGCTATTTATGGAACAAGCACAAATTCATCACTTACAAGATTTAACATCGATTATGAAAAATTAAATACATTAGGATGGTCAGAAGCAGGTGCAGAAGTTACATATAAGTTCAATGTAGCTAAGACAGGAAATTATAACTTGGCCTTCCATTATAAAAATGAAAAGAAAGAATTCAGTTCTTTTGAAACAATTAAAATAGATGGAAAAGTCCCATTTACTGAATTAGAAAATTATCAGTTTCCATATGTAGCATCAGGTTGGGACAACCTTACACTCGCTGATGAAGAAGGAACTCCTTATGAAATCTATTTAACAGAAGGTGAACATACAATTACGATTAAACAGGAAAACCAGCCTGTTATGGAAGCGTATAGAGATGCTTTACTTATTGAACAGCATTTGACAGATTTTGAACTTGAAATCACAAAGATTACAGGTACAAATATTGATAAAAACAGAAAATGGAAAATGACTAAATACATTCCTGAGATTAAGGATTATCTTGATGCGTACGAAACATTAATTCAGCATATAAGATTTTTGCTTCAGGATTATTCAGATGGTGGTAATGATGGTGCAGTTCTTACTTATTTAGATCAGGCGGAAGTTTTCATCAAGAATATTTCAAAATATCCGGATGAAATTGCTTTACATAAAACTGATTTAACCGGAGCTGAAAACTCAATATTAAAATCAATGAGTAACTTTACAACAGAAGTTGTAGCTAACAGCATTACACTTGATAGAATTTATGTTTATGGTGATAAGAGCCAGTTAGGAGCAAATAACTCTTCGGTTGGTGGATCACTCTGGGTTGGAATAAAGTCATTGATGAATACATTTACTTCATCTAAGTATTCTACAGATATTGAACAGGCAGGAGACGACGTACTTACGATTTGGTACAATGGTGCTATTACTCACGTAGATTTACTTCAGAAGATGGCTGATACACAGTTTACACCACAGACAGGAATTAAAGTTAAGATTGCAACAATGCCTGATGTAAATAAACTTACATTAGCTATTGCAGCTGATAAGACACCTGATATGGTATTAGGACTTGCTTCTTACGTGCCATTTGACTTATCAAGCCGTGGTGCTTTATATGATATGACACAGTTTGATGATTTCTGGTCAGTGTCAAAGAGATTCCCAACAGGAAGTTTTGTTTCATATGTATATAATGAAGGAGTTTATGCTATTCCTGAAAGAACAGATTTCAACGTTATTGCATATAGAACAGATATATTTGACAACTTAGGAATTCAGGTTCCTGATACATGGGATGACTTAATTGAAATATTACCTACACTTCAGAGATATGGTATGAATTTCTATCATAATATTTCTCTTGGTACAACAGGTTACAAGTGGTTCTATCAGACAGCTCCAATGATTCTTCAGAATGGCGGACAGCTTTACAAGCAGAATGAAGATGGAATTGTAACAACAGGTATTGATACAAAAGAATCAGTTAAAGGATTACAGGTATTAGGAGACTTATTTACAAAATACTCACTTGATACATCAGTACAGAACTTCTTTAATTCATTTAGATATTCTACATTGCCAATTGGTATTATTGGTATGGAAGATTACACATTGATTAACAATGGTGCACAGGAATTAGAAGGACAGTGGGATATTGCTCCATATATCGGAACAAAGAGAACTGATGAAAATGGAAATGAATATGTAGACAGAACATTCGTAGCAAATGGTTCAGGCGCTTCTATATTTAAATCGTCTAATAAGAAGGAACAGGCTTGGAAATTCCTTAAATGGTGGACAAGTCAGGATGTTCAGGTTGAATATACAAACACACTTCGTTCTACATACGGTAAGACATATTTCTGGCTTTCAGCAAATATTGAAGCTTTAAAAGCTAACCCAATGGATGAAGCTGATAAGCAGGTTATTTTAAATCAGATGAATTATGTAACTGATGTAACAAGAACACCGGGTCAGTACTTACTTGAAAGAACAATTTCAAATATATGGACAACAATGGTATTCGATGGAACAGCGGCACAGGTTGCAGTCGATGAAGCAAAGGTTGATGTAAACAGAGAAATTATTCGTAAGATGCAGGAACTTGGATACTACGATGAAGATGAAGTGATGGTTAAGAAATTCAAACTTCAGGGTTACGATTGGATTAAAGAAAATCAGGATGCGGCAGCACCGGAAAAGGAGGAGTAAAAGATGGCTAAAACAATAGCAGAGCGCAATCATAAAAAACACGCATCTGGCGAAGGATTTAAAATCTTTTTACTTTTCCTTCCATATGCACTTTTATTTATAACATTTATTTTACTTCCTATTATAATAGCTATGGGATTGTCATTTACATATTTTGATGTAATTAACGCTCCAAAGTTTGCGGGATTACATAACTATATAACATTGCTCACGGGTGATGAAGTATTTATGAAGTATGTATTACCTAATACTGTATTGTACGCTATTGTAGTAGGTATTGGAGGATATATATTATCTTTCTTAATGGCTTGGTTACTTGCTCAGGTAACACCAAGAATCAGAACAGTATATGCTTTGGCTATGTACACACCTTCAATGGTAGGTCAGGTTTTGATTACAGTAATTTGGAAGACAATCTTCTCTGGTGATCAGACGGGTTTAGCTAATGCATATTTGCAGAAATTTGGAATAATTGATCAGCCAATTCAATGGTTAATTTCATCAGATTACTTTATGCCGATTATGATTTTCGTATCATTATGGTCATCAATGGGTATTGGATTCTTATCAATGCTTTCAGGTATTTTAAATATCGATCAGGAATTATACGAAGCAGCTTATGTGGATGGTATAAAGAACAGAGCACAGGAAATCATTTACATTACAGTCCCATCAATGAAACCACAGATGTTATTCGGTGCGGTTATGGCGATTGTAAATGCGTTTAACATGGGATGGATTGGTGTTGCTTTAGCAGGTGCCAACCCAACACCGGATTATTCAGGACAGTTAATTGCTAACCATATTGATGATTATGCATTCTTACGTTATGAAATGGGTTATGCAGCTGCAATCTCAGTAGCATTACTTGC
Organism: Eubacterium sp. AF17-7; assembly: GCF_003461285.1. NCBI lineage: Bacteria > Bacillati > Bacillota > Clostridia > Eubacteriales > Eubacteriaceae > Eubacterium > Eubacterium sp. AF17-7. Next base: position 23,754 of record NZ_QTWU01000017.1, read on the forward strand.
TTTAGTATGGATTTGTAGCCAGGTAGCAAATAAGTTGTTTACTGAAAAAGATGAATTTTAAAAGGGAGGAGAAATAGAATGGCAAATTTTCAAGGTAATAGAATTAACCCAACAAGATTTTCAACAGGGCAAATAAAATTCCACATTATTGCATTTCCATTGTCAATATTTATGATACTCCCTGTAATTTTTATAATATGTCAGGCGTTTAAGCCTTTAGGTGAATTGTTTAGATTCCCACCAACAATTTTTGTTCACAATCCAACATTGGATAACTTTAAGAATCTGTTTAACTTAGCAGGAGCTACAGGTATTCCAATGTCAAGATACTTTTTGAACTCACTTATTGTAACAGTTCTTACAGTAATCTTGAATGTAATTATTACAATAATGGCAGCATATGTATTCTCAAAAAAGAAATTTAAGATTAAAGGTGCTTTATGGGAAATCAACCAGGCAGCCCTTATGTTCGTAATGACAGCTGTTGCCATTCCAAGATTTATTATTATTGTTAAATTAGGAATTTACAATACATGGCTTGCACATATTTTGCCTTTGATTGCAATGCCGGTAGGTTTGTTCTTAGTTAAGCAGTTCGTTGATGGTATACCTGATGCTTTAATAGAAGCAGCCGTAGTTGATGGCGCAGGAGATATTACTATTTTAAGAAAAGTTATTATTCCATTAACAAGACCTGCTTTGGCTACATCTATTGTGCTTACATTCCAGGCAGTATGGAACAACGTAGAATCATCAAACAACTACATTACAAATGAAACATTGAGAACATTAAACTACTATGTAAACTCTATCAGTGTTAATAACGTAGTTGCAGCGGCTGGTATTTCAGCAGCAGCTTCGATGATATTGTTTGTACCTAACCTGATTATCTTTATCTGTATGCAGTCTCAGGTTATGAACACTATGAGCCATTCAGGTATTAAGTAAGGAGGACCGGAAGATGAAGAGAAATATGAAGAAACCATTAGTGTTTATAATGGCATTAATGATGATGATAATGACAGTTCTTCCGGTTAGTGCATCCCAGGCTACAAGTTATACATACACTTTGGATGATAACAATGAGCGTGTAAGAACACAGGATGCTTACTTGCCAGATAGAACAATTACTAATTTAGGATTGAAAAATCCTTCAGACATAATAATTGATGAAAACAATATTATGTACATCTGCGATACAGGAAATACAAGAATTGTAATATACGATTTAAATTCAGAGAAGGTTTTACATATAATCTCAGGTGATGATGATATTTACAAGGGAACAGATTTCAAAGGATTTACAACTCCTAAGGGTATATTCCGTACAGATGATGGAACACTTTATGTTGCTGATGGCGGAGAAAAAGCTGTTTTCAAATTTGATTCAAATTACAATTACTTGACAGCATTTGAAACTCCAACAGCTCCAATATTTGGTGACACAAACTACGAACCAAGTAAAGTGGCAGTTGATAAAGGTGGAAACATCTTTATCGTGTCAGAAGGTGTTAATACAGGTATAATTCAGTTGAGTTATACAGGTGAATTTCTTGGATATTTTACATCAAATAAAACAAGATTGACACCACAGCAGGCATTCTTGAAAGCTATTTATACAAAAGAGCAGGAAGAAAAATCTGCACTGTTAAACACAGCACCACCTACATTTTCTAATATTTATGTTGATGAGACAGGTACTGTTTATACAACAAGTATGGGAAAAGGTGATGACTTATTAAAGAAACATAGTACAAACGGTGGAAACATGTTCCAAAACGCTGTTGCGGCGCATGCAAGTTTGACAGATGTTTCAGTTGATGACAGAGGAATAATTTATGCAAGTGATACTACAGGATATATTACAGTTTACACAAAATCAGGAGAATTGATTTTTGATTTTGGCGCAAATGTAAAGAACCTTGATATTTCAGGTTTATTCTCATCACTTACAACAATTGCTACAGATAATAATTATAATATTTGGACAGCAGATGGAGATAAAGGATATTTACAGTCATTTATTCCAACAGATTATGCTAAGACAATTTATAAAGCCTTAGATGAATATGAAAATGGTGAATATGCAGCATCACTTGAAGACTGGTCAACAGTTCTTCGATTAAACCAGATGTCAGTACTTGCACACAATGGTGTAGGTAAAGCATATTACAATGCAGAAGAATATTCAGACGCAATGGAACATTTTGAAATTGCCGGAAACAGAAACGATTATTCAAATGCATTCTGGGAAGTTCGTAATGAAGTAATTCAGAACAATTTATGGTGGGTAATGCTTATCATCTTTATTCTTATTGTTGTAAAAGTATTGATTGTTTTAATTGACAGAAAGAAAGTATTAAAGAAGAAAAAGAGAGCCCTCGGTAAGAAGTTAAAAGAAGTGCCTGTAATTGGAGAGTTAGGATATGCATTTAAGATATGTAAACACCCAATTGACAGATATTATGATATCCGTGTAGGAAAGAATGGTTCAGTTATCGCTGCAAGTATTATATACATAGTATTCTTTATTGTTTATATGATTTATAAGACAAGCAAAGGATTTATTTATCAGTACACAGATATTGAAGATATGGATATCAGCGCAGTAGTAATCGGTTTCTTCGCAATCGTAATTTTATTTGTTATTTGTAACTATCTTGTTACATCAATTACAGATGGTGATGGAACATTTAAGCAGGTTTATATGATTCCTGCATATGGTGCAATTCCTGCTTTAATATCAATGATAGCAGTAATTGTTATGTCTTATGGTTTGACATATAATGAAGCATTCATTCTTACAGTAATCTTAATTGTTGGTATCGGCTGGTCATTAGTACTGGTATTCCAGGGATTATCAACTGTACATGATTACAGTTTTAAAGAAACAGTAGTAAGTTTGATTATTACATTTGTATTTATGCTCATTGCAGCAATCGTAGTACTTATCGTAATTATCATGTGGGAACAGTTATCAGGCTTCTTAATTACAATAGGAAAGGAGATTATAAGAAATGTTACAGGTAAATAAAAAAGTTATAAATAAAATAATATCAGCATCTCTCATAACAGTCCTTTCAGCAGGAGTTGCAGTAAATGGTTCCTATCTTAATACAAACAGAGATACAAGAAAGGCACCTGAAAGATCAAAGTCAGCAATGAGTGTTTCTTCAGCTTTTGAAAAAATATATGAGTCTGATAAGGTTGCATATTATTATAGAGAAGACAGAGATATATTTGCTATTGAAGATAAGGCAACAGGATATGTCTGGAAAACAGGTTTAGACGTTCCGTTTAAAAAGCAGGTTGAAGATGCTAAAGATGCAGTAAATGGTGAAGGCCATTATACAGTTGAAAGACTAGCAGAAAAATGGAAAATGACTAAAGTTCAGGTTAGAGAAATTGCCAATACTCCAATTGAAGAATCAATGAATGAACAGTACACTGGAATTGCTAATTCATTAATTTCAATTGAATGTTTCAAAGGAAGCGGAGAAAGTATGACAACAACTACATACGCTTCAGCATCATATGATGATAAAGATGGTGATTCATCACTTGAAGAAGTAAGTGGTTCTAATGGAAAACAGTGGAAATTAAATGCTGTATTTGATAAAGCTGAAATTGGTGTTGAAGTTATGATTACTTTAGGTGATGACGGAAGCATCAATTACAATATTCCTTACGATGGAATTTCAGGTAAGGGTATTAAGAAACTTTCATCAATATCAATTACTCCTTTCTTAGGAGCAAGTGGTGGTGTACAAACTGTATATAATGAAAAAGAAAAAGATTGGACAGACCTTCAAAAAAAATATTTAACACCTGGTTATGTATTTGTACCTGATGGAAGTGGAAGTTTAATCAGATTCGCAGAAAATACATCAAAGTTCAGTGATTACACAGGAGATGTTTATGGAAGTGATTTATCAAGTTATATGTATTACTACAGTGCACTTGATGATTCAGTTCCACTTGAAGATCCGGTAATGCCTGTATTTGGCGTTTCACAAGGTGATGGAACTCAGTCAGCGTTTGTTGCATATGCAGATAGTGGCGATGAATTTATGACAATTATTGCAACTCCATCATCTACGGACAAGAATAAAATCAGATATACATATGCATATCCTAAATTCTCTTACAATACAGAATTCTACCAGGTTACAAACCAGGCAGGTGATGCTTATCGTAAGACTCAGGATAAGGCAAATGAATTTGATATTGATATGACATACGATTTCCTTTACGGAGATGGAAGTAACGGCGAACTTGCAGCTGATTATACAGGAATGGCAAAAGCATACAGAGAACATCTTATCGAAGAAGGAATATTGACAGTTAAGGAAGATGAAGAGGGAGATATCCCAATGAGAATTGATTTCTTAATGTCAGATTCTAAAAAAGGTGTATTTGGAACACAGGAAGTTGCCGTAACAACAACAGATGATGTTAAGAAAATTTTAGATAAGTTAATTGGAGATGGAATAACAAATATTAATTCAGGTCTTATGGGATGGCAGAAAAATGGTGAAACATTAGCAAAACCAAGTGATTGGAAGTTCTCAAAGGACATTGGTAAAAAAGGCAAATTCAAAGATCTTATGAAAGAATTTAGCGACAAGGAAATTGATATTTCATTCTCAAGAGATTTCGTATCAATTAACAGTAAGATGATTAACTACTATGGAAATGCAGCTAAGCATTTAAATACTCAGTATTTAACAGTAGATAAATCAAAAGTATTGCCTGAAAACTCACCTGTAACTGACTTTAGTTTTGCATTACCTACAAAGTCAGCAAACTGGTTGACAAGTTTATACGAAAGAATTAGTGATTACAATAATTCAATAACAGTTAAAGGTATTTCAAATACATTATTAAGCTCACATAGCAGTACAGGACCTACAACAACTGTTACACAGGCAATTAACTTATATGAAAAAGCATTTGAAAAAATTAAGAAGAATGGGGCAACAGTTAATATGGATAGCCCAAATCAGTACTTATGGAAATATACAGACCGTTACTTACAGTCACCTGTAGGAACATCTCAGTATGTATATGAAACTGATTCAGTTCCTTTCTTACAGATGGTATTAAATGGAACAATGGAAGTATACGCACCATATTCAAACTTCTCATTCTATTCACAGGCTGACATGTTGAAGATGATTGATTATAATATTTCACCTTCATTCGTGTTAACACAGAAGCCTTCATACTTACTTGCATCAACAACATCGTGTGATTACTACTCAACAGAGTTCGATCAGTATGAAGATTTGATTAATACAATTTACACAACAGTAAATGATGTGTTATCAAAGGTTAAGGGATGCGAATGGATTGGAAGAAAAGTATTAGATGATGGTGTAATTGCTAATGAGTACACATCAAATGATGGAGAAAAGACAGTAATCATCAACTATACAGATGAAGAAGTAACAATAAACGGTGAATCAGTTCCTGCCCAGAGTGCAGCAGTAATTGAAGGAGGTGTAAATTAATGGCAGACGAAAATAAGATTGTAACACCTTCAGATATTGAAGAAGCAAAGACAGAAACAGTAGATACACAGACAACTGCTACAGTGGAAAACACTGTAGCAGAGAAAGATGAAAAAGTTGAAAGTGTTGTTACAGATGAAGAAATTGCATCTGTAGAAATAACTCAACCACAGAAAGCCCAAAGTTCAAGTCTTCGAGCTCAGATGAAAAGTCTTAGAGACGAAGAAGAGGAAGAAGCTAAAGAAAAAGAAGAAGAAAAATCTCAGCCGGAAGAAGAACCTGTCCGTGGTGATTCCATAATAGAAGAAAAACTGGCTAAGATTGAAAAAGAAGAAAAAATGAGCAAAGCAGAAGCCAGAGCAGAAAAGGCAGCATTAAAGGCTGCAGAAAAAGCTGCAAAGGAAGAAGCAAAAGCCGTAAATAAAAAAGAAACTAAACAAAAGAAAGTACAGCCAAAGGAAAAAGGCAAAAAGAAAATGCAGACATATCAGCATAGACAGAATAAATATGGATATGCTTTTATGGCACCTTGGATTGTAGGATTTTTACTTTTTACATTATTCCCGTTTGTTGCAACTATTTTCTTGAGTTTTATGAACGTTAAGAAAGCAGCAACAGGTTATGTACTTAAGTTTGCAGGAATTAATAACTATATAACAGCGTTTATTAAGAACTCAGATTTCTTACCAGCGTTACTTAGTTATTTGAAGATGATAATTCCATATACATTCATTGTAGTTGTATTATCATTTATCATTGCGTATCTTCTTAATAAGATTAAGACAGGTAAGGGATTACTTAGAACAATTTACTTCCTGCCCGTAATTATTATGTCAGGTCCTGTAATGTCACAGTTACTTGATGTACAGAATGCGGCAGCAGAAGCTACACAGAAAGTAAGTGGTGCAGTTGATGCGGCTGATCAGTACTCAAACATCTTCATTATGCAGATGATTCAGAGTTACTCAGCACCATTAGCAACAACACTTGCTCAGGTATTTGATCAGTTATCAATAATTTTATGGTTTACTGGTATCCCAATCGTTTTGTTTATTAACGGTTTGCAGAAAATTAATGTAAGTATTTATGAAGCAGCTAAGATTGACTCAGCTAATGCTTGGCAGATAATGTGGAAGATTACAATTCCAATGTTAAGACAGATTGGAATGATTATTACAATCTTCACAGTAATTCAGTTAGGTACTTACGAAGCTATCAACCCTGTATACACCTTGATTCTTGAACAGACCGGTGATACGGCGAGTGGTTTAGGATATGCAGCAACATATGCATGGATTTACAGTATAATCGTATTAATAATTGTAGGATTTGTTTTATTGTTATTTAAGGAAAGAAAGCCAAAAGACATTAAAGACAGAAAGAGACAGGAAAAGAAATTGGCTAAACTTGAAAAACAGCAGATGAAGAGATTAAAGAAACAAAACAGATATGCAAAGAAGGAGGCAAAGAAATATGGCAAGTAAAAATGATCAATCAGTTATTGATTTGACTAAAATGAATAAGTTTAGTTTTGCAAAATTAAAGAAATTAAAAGCTGTTCATGTTATTTCTAAAATTGCTATATATTTCCTTCTTATTTGTATAGGATTTGTATACTTAGAGCCGATATTTGAAATGATATCAAAATCAATCATGTCAGCTAAGGATTTGATTGATCCATCAATTACATGGATTGCAAAGCATTTTACATTAAGCAACTTTAAAGAAGCAGCAAATACTTTGGATGTAAGTCATTCATTGATTAACTCAATTTGGGTTTCAGCATTGTTTGCACTTGGTCAGACTATTGTTTCTGCTACAACAGGATTTGCTTTATCAAGATATTCATTTAAAGGTAAAGGATTATGGTTTGGAATGATAGTATTAGCATTTATCCTTCCGGTACCACTCCTTACAGTACCTAGAATTATCATGTTAGATTCATTAAATACTGCAATCGGTGTTAAATTAATAGGAACTATCATTCCACAGCTTTTAATGTCTATTTTAGGACAGGGAACATATTCAACAATTTTGATTTTGATTTTCTATAACTTCTTCAATATGATTCCAAAATCATTAGATGAAGCAGCTATGATTGATGGTGCTGGAGCATTAAAGGTATTCTATCATGTAGCAATCAGATTATCACTTTCAACAATTCTTGTAGTATTTATGTTCGCATTCGTATTTAACTGGAATGAAACATATTCAACAAGTACATTGATGCGTAATTCAATTGAGTTGGTACCAAATCAGTTAACATTATTTGATAACAATCTTACAACTAGCGATGTAGGTAGTGTAAATGAAGCAAGTAAGATGGCGGCAACATTAATTTCAATAGCTCCATTGTTATTGTTATATGCACTCGTACAGAGACAGTTTATTGAAGGTATTGAAAACGCAGGTATTACAGGAGAATAAAAATGAAACGAAAACTGACAGCAATATGTATGATATTCGCCACAGCTTTTGCTGTGGTGGCCTGCCAGTCTTCTGATAAAAGCCAAACAAATAATACGAAAGATAAAACAGAGACTCAGACAGTCAAAGAAAGAATAGCAAATAGTATTCCGGACAGATATGATGATTACGGTGAAACAAAACCGGCTGATTATTATGTAAAAGCGGATGGATTTGATTATGACTATAATAGTTTGAATTACAAACTTGTATGGTCAGATGAGTTTGATTACGAAGGACTCCCTGATGAAAGCAAATGGACTTACGATATAGGTAAAGGCCAGGGCGGTTGGGGAAATGGCGAACTGCAAAAATACACAGACAAAGGAAATGCCTGGGTAAAAGATGGTAAGCTTACAATCGAACTTAGAAAAGAACAGGATGAATTCGGGAAAGATATGTATACGTCAGCCCGAATTAAAACAAAAGGAAAAGCTGATTTCCGATATGGTAAATTTGAAATTAAAGCAAAATTACCTAAAGGAAAAGGAACATGGCCCGCGATATGGATGCTTCCATCAAGTACTACTGAATATGGTGGATGGCCTATGTCAGGAGAAATTGACATAATGGAACATGTTGGATATTTGCAAAATATTATTCATTCAAATGTGCATTGTCAAAAATACAATGGATTGGATGGCTCTAATAAAGGTTGGGCAAAAAAAGTCGAGGGTGTTAGCGAAGAATTTCATACATATGGATTCGAATGGCTCCCGGACAAATTAATATTTACCGTGGATGGTGAAACAATATTTACTTACGATCCCGATGAATATGTTGGAAATAGTAAAAATGTAACAAAAGATGAATGGCCTTTTGATAAGGAATTTCATCTTATAATGAATATAGCTTACGGCGGAAGCTGGGGTGGAAGTTCAGGAACAGATGATGAATGCCTTCCACAGCAGATGCAGGTAGATTATGTTCGTGTATATCAAAGCGACGTTATAAGCGCTTTGGCAGAAAAAGAAAAATAGGAGGCGCAAATGAAAGCAATGAAAAAAATCGCATCAGTTGTTTTATCATTATTAATGGTTGTTTCTATAATTGGTGTTATGCCAACTCAAACAGATGCAGCTATCAAGGTTTTGACAGGCAAAAAGACAACTATTTCAATAGGCGAATCATATGGTATCGCTACATTAGCAAAGGGAGTTAAATACTCTACAAGCAATAGCAAAGTTGCTTCAGTTAACAGCAAAGGTTCAGTAAAAGGTAAAAAAGCCGGTATTGCAAAAATTAAATTATCATCAAGTGCCGGAACAGCAACAGTTAAGGTTACTGTTACACCAACTAAGGTAAAAGGTGTTAAGGCTAGCATTGCTTCAAGTACAGAAACAGCTTCAAACGTTACTGTATCTTGGAAGAAAGTAAAAGGAGCAACAGGTTATTATATCTACAAATCAACAAATAAGAACAAGGGATTTAAGAAGGTTGCTACAGTAAAAAAAGGTAAAAAAACAAAAACTACAATTAAGAATGTAGCCGGTGGTGCAACATATTACTATAAAGTAAAAGCTTATGCTAAAGCAGGCAAAAAAGCAATTGCTAGTAGCGAATATTCAAATGTTGCAAGCGTAAAAACTTGGAAGTTGACTTGGTCAGATGAATTTAATGGAACAAGTTTAGACCTCAATTCATGGAAATATGAAACAGGAGCAAATGGATGGGGTAATGAAGAATTTCAGGATTATACAGAAGGAAAGAACATTAAATTTGAAAATGGTTGTTTAGTAATTATTCCTAGAATGGAATATGATTTAGTTGCTAAGAAACCTGTATATTGCTCATCAACAAGAATTAATACTAAAGGTAAAAGAGAATTTACTTATGGTAGAATGGAAATAAGAGCAAAGGCATCTAAAGCAAAAGGTACTTGGTCAGCAGGATGGATGCTTGGAGCAAACAATGATACAAAAACATGGCCATTATGTGGTGAAATTGATATTTTAGAAGCAATGAACGGTGGAGTTCCACAGACAATCCATTGCCCATATTTTAATAACCAGTCAACATCTCATGGAAATAAGAATTATGACACAGGTCTTACACAGGCTACTGCAGCAGCAGATTTCCATACATATACAGCAGAATGGAATGAAAATTCAATCACATTCATGGTAGATGGAAGAGTAGTTGGTGTATATGATCCTTCAAAATTCAGTGCAAGTATTTTCAATGAAGCTTGGGTATTTGATCATTCATTCTTCTTCATTCTTAACTGTGCAATCGGTGGTAACGCTGCAGGAACAGTTACAACAAATGGATGGACATTAACAGGAACAAATGGAAATATTCAGACATATGAAGACTACTATTATGTTGACTATGTAAGAGTATATCAGTAAGATAAAATTGACTGTCACCCGTTAAGTGGCGGGTGACAGATATAATAAAACCTTAGGAGGGAATAACATGGTTACAATTAAAGATGTTGCTAGAGAAGCAGGAGTTGCAATATCTACGGTTTCTAATGTATTTAACAATGCTGACATCGTAAGTGAAGATACAAAACAGAAAGTATTAGAGGCGGTTGAAAAATTGCATTATATCCCTAATATGAATGCAAAGTTATTAAAATCTAATAGAAAGAATACAATAGGATTATTTGTAACAAGTTTACAGGGAGATTTCTATAAGGTTTTAACACAGGCAATTCATTTGCAATGCAAATTAAACGATTACTTATTAAACATATATGTAAGTAATGACAACTCACCGGATGAAATATATCGTATGATAATTGCATCAGGCGTAGCAGGAGCAATAATTTATCATGAAGATTTAACAGGCGATTATGTAAAGCGAATTGCAACAGTTAATATTCCAATGGTATTTATTGATAGAAATTGTAAGGGAAAAAATATTTCAGGAGTATTTGTAGATGACAAATTAGGAGCATCTATGGCAGTTGACCATTTGATTAAACTTGGTCATAAGAGAATCGGTTACATGCATGGTAACGAAAGCGGTGACGATGAACATCGTTATGCCGGATATGCGGAGATGATGGAAAAGAACAATCTCCCAATCGATAAGGAATTAGAAGTCAGAGGATATTATGAGGAATCACTTGCGTACAGTGAAATGAGATCACTGTTATCAAAAGGAATTGATATCCCGGATGCTATGTTCTGTGCAAATGATGAAATGGCATGGGGCGTTATTCAGGCATTTCAGGATATCGGTGTGAGAGTACCTGAAGATGTAAGTGTTATCGGATATGATGACAGTACAATTAGTCCTTATTATGGAGTACCTCTTACAACAGTACACAGCCCAATTGCAGAAATGGGTAGTGTAAGCGCAAATGAGCTTTTCAGATTGCTCAAATCAGATGATGATAAGAATGGAACAGTAACTAAATTATCACCAAAAATGGTTTATAGAAGCTCATGTGGTAGAGCAAAAGAAAGATAAAAAAGAAAATTATTAGCGTAAGCATAAAGATAAATATAATGATAAAAAAAGGAGTAATAAAATGAGTAACTACAGACTTGAAGGTAAGACTTTTGTTATAGATGATTATGATAGAATGCCGGCTTTTTCAAGCTTTTTGCCAGGTCTTGCAGGTGTTAAAGGAATTCCAATGTGGACATTCTACACTAACAGAGGACAGGGAATGAATAGTTTTGGTATTGGCAACAAGGGAAATGCCATTATGGAATTTAACTCAGCTAATACAGCATTTGAAAACACACAGGTAAAAGGTTTTAGAACATTCTTAAAAATTGATGGACAGTACTATGAACCATTTTTCCAGTATGAAGATGATGCAAAACGTTCAATCAGAATGAATAAAAACAGTTTCAAGATTATTGAAAATAATACTAAATATGGTATTGAGGTTACAGTAAATTACTATGTACTTCCAAATGAAAGTATCGGAGCTCTTGTAAGACAGGTTTCTGTTAAGAATACAGGAGATAAGGCTAAGAACATCGAAATCGTAGATGGTCTTCCAAAGATTATTACATACGGAATTGCAAATGGTGAATTTAAGGAAATGTCTAACTTATTTAAAAGCTGGGCAGACATTAAGAACCTTGAAAACAAAGTTCCATATTATACACTTAGAGCTTCAACAAAGGATTCAGCTGAAGTATCAGACGTTGAAGGTGGTTACTACTATTTAACAATTAAGGATAATGAATTACAGGACGTAATCTATGATGTAGATACAGTGTATGGTTATGACTTATCTCTTATGAAACCTGTTAATTTTGTAGAAGGTGGAATTGATAAAGTATTAGCAAAGAAACAGTGTTTTGCTAATAAAGTACCTTGTGGATTTACTCCATTTAAGGCAGAAATTAAAGCCGGGGAAGACTTCTCATTCTCAACAATGATTGGTTTTGCAGGTTCAGTTGAACAGATTAATGCTAAACTTGCAGATTTCACAGTACCTGGTTATTTAGATAAGAAATTTGAAGAAGCAGAAGAATTAGCAGATAGCTTCACTTCAGATATTAAGACAAAGACAGCAGCCGGAATATTTGACCAGTATGTAGAACAGTGTTACTTAGATAACTTCTTAAGAGGTGGATATCCATATGTATTAAACAAAGATGGAAATAAGTCAGTAATTCACTTGTTCAGTAGAAAACATGGTGACCCTGAAAGAGATTACAACTTTTTCTCAATCGCTGCTGAATATTATTCACAGGGTAATGGTAACTTCAGAGATGTATCTCAGAACAGAAGAAATGATGTATTCTTCAAGAAGGACGTTGGTGACTTCAATGTTAAGACATTCTTTAGTCTTATTCAGGCAGATGGATACAATCCACTTGAAGTAAGACCAAGTCTTTTCAATGTAATTGAAGGAAAAGAAGATGAAGTTCAGGCTTATGTTGAAGAATCAATTAACGGTGATGCTACAGCAATTAAGGAAATTGTTGCAGGTAAATTTACACCGGGACAGATTTCAAACACAATTGCAAAACTTCAGTTAGAACTTAAGATTGATGATGGAGAATTCATTGCAAATATTTTAAATAACTGTAATCAGAACATTGAAGCAGGATTTGCTGAAGGTTATTGGAGTGATCACTGGGATTACAATATGGATTTAGTAGACAACTACTTAAGCATTTTCCCAGATAAGATTGATGAGTTCTTATTCGAAGACAAAACATATAAATTCTATGACAGTGTAGCAACAGTTGTACCACGTGATGAAAAATACGTAATTAACAACAAAGGTGCTGTACGTCAGTATGGTATGGAAGTTGAAGATGAAGAAAAACTTGCAAGACCTGGATTTAATAAATGGGCTACAAATTGGTTACAGACAAAAGACCAGAAGCCATATATGACAACATTATCAGTTAAGATGATTATTTTAGCACTTAGCAAATTCGCTCAGCTTGATGTTGACGGAATGGGTGTTGAAATGGAAGGTGGAAAACCGGGATGGAATGATGCCATGAACGGACTTCCTGGATTATTTGGTTCAGGTACACCTGAAACATTTGAATTAAAGAGACTTGTAAACTTCATCATTGACAATTTCGAAGGCGAAGGCAAAATCGTAATGCCTGCTGAAATTGCTAAGTATTTAAGAGATGTTAAGGCTACATTAGATAAGGCAAATGCAGGCGAACTTAACGATTTTGAATATTGGGATGCAGTTGCAACAATCAGAGAAAATTATAGAGAAACAATTAAACTTTACTTTAGTGGAGAAGAAACAGCTCTTGCTAAATCAGAAATAGTTGAAATCTTCAAAGCATTTGAAGCTAAGATTGAAAAAGGCATTGCAAAAGCAGTTGAAATTGGTGAAGGCGTAGTTCCTACATACTTTACACATGAAGTAACTGACTTTGAACCAGTTGTAGATGCTGATGGAAATCCTGTAATGAGTCATTATGGATTACAGAAAGCTAAAGTTAAAGGCTTTAAGGCAGTTCCACTTCCAGCCTTCCTTGAAGGACCTGCAAGAATGATGGGATATGTTGATACAGACACAGCACGTGAAATGTTTAATAATGTTAAAAAGACAGATATTTACGATAGCAAACTTGGAATGTATAAGACATCAGCTTCAATCGAAGAATGCTCAATGGAAAATGGACGTTGCCGTGCATTTACACCAGGATGGCAGGAAAGAGAAAATGTATTCCTTCATATGGAATATAAATATATGTTGGCAATGATTAAAGCGGGATTATATGATGAATTCTACGAAACAGTAACAAGAGCGTTAGTTCCATTCTTAGATCCAAATATGTATGGAAGAAGTATTCTTGAAAATTCATCATTTATCGCATCAAGTGCAAATCCAAATGAAGACATTCACGGAAGAGGTTTTGTTGCAAGACTTTCAGGTTCTACAACAGAAATGATTTCAATGTGGATTGAAATGTTTACAGGTGGAAAAGTATTTACATATGAAAATGGAGAATTAGTACTTAACTTCACACCAAAGCTTGCAAAATGGTTATTTGATGAAGGAAAGGCTACATTCAGATTATTATCAACTTGTGATGTAACATATGTAAACAACACAGGAAAAGATACATATGGTGCTGATGCAGCAGTAGTTGATAAAGTAGAAATAGACGGAAAAGTAGTTTCTACTGAAAATAAGATTACAGGCGAATTAGCAGAAGCTGTACGTGATGGAAAAGTAGACAAGATTACTGTTTATTTTAAATAGATGCTAAATGAATAGGCGGAGATCCAGGAGGGTGTCCGCCTTTTGTGTGAATAGTGATTGCAAAAAACGCAAATTTTTATAAAAAATTAACAGTTTACACACTTATAAAGACATACAAAGGATACGGGCTGTGGTTTTTGCGAACGCTTACTTGAGTATATTAGAAAGAGGAGAAGAAATGGGAAGTCTTAAATATATAGATAAAAAAGGTACATTTACACTGGACAATCCTGATTTAACAAGTTATATGTATTTTCCACTTGCAAATGAAGCAGGAATGATGAGTGCAATTACTCCTGATTTAGGTGGTGACATTAAGTTAGATCAGAATACATTTTTGTTAGAGCCTGTAAGTAGTGAAAATTTACATAATAACAAATCAAGCAGAAATTTCTGGGTTTATGTTGAAGGAAAAGGAGCATGGTCTGTTACAGGTAGATCTGCAATGCAACAGGCACAGTTGTTTACAGATAAAAAAGATGATGTGAAATTAACTGCAGGTATTATGTGGCATGAAATAGAAAGAAAATCAGATGAATTTGGATTGTCAGCTAAAATTACATCATTTGTACCTTCTACTGATGATAAAGTAGAACTTACTAAGATTGTAATTACTAACAATACAGAGGGAGAAGTAGAATTTACACCTACAGTAGCAATACCTATGTATGCACGTTCTGCGTCAAACATTCGTGACCATAGACACGTTACATCATTATTACATAGAACATACACAATAAAAGACGGTGTAGTAATTAATCCTACATTAACATTTGACGAAAGAGGTCATAACCTTAATAAAGTTTATTATGCGGCATTAGCTAAAATGACAGGATTTGAGAAAATGGTTAATCCTGAAAGTTTCTGCCCTGTTACAGAAGAATTTATAGGAGATGGTGGAAATTTTGAAAATCCATATTATGTGATGAAAAACATGCCATTACCATACAAGGCAGGAGAAGAAGTTGACGGTTACGAAACTGTAGCAGCAATGCAGTTTGAAAAAGTAACATTAATGCCAAAACAGTCAAGAACTTTCGTAGTAGCTTTAGGTTACGGCGAATCAATGAATGATATAAATGAACTAAGTAAAAAGTATTTATCTGTGGAAGAATTTGATAAATATTTAGAGGAAACAAAGGAATTCTGGCAGAAAAAAATAAATGTAAGTTATAGTTCAGCAGACAAGGAATTTGACAATTGGATGCATTGGGTAAACTTCCAACCGATGCTAAGAAGAATTTATGGATGTTCATTCTTACCACACCATGATTATGGAAAAGGTGGAAGAGGATGGAGAGATTTATGGCAGGATTGCCTTGCACTCTTAATTATGGAACCGGCTAAAGTTCGTGGCATGTTAATTGATAATTTTGGTGGAGTCAGATTAGATGGAACAAATGCAACAATTATCGGTTCTAAGCAGGGCGAATTTATTGCTGATAGAAATAATATCACAAGAGTATGGATGGATCATGGCGCATGGCCATATCTGACAACGGAGTTATACATTGAACAAAGTGGTGATATAGAATTTTTAACAGAGAAAAATGCATATTTTAAGGATCCGCAGGTTTGCCGTGGTGAACAGAAAGACTTAGAGTGGAATGATGCACAGGGAAATAAGCAGTTAACAAATGATGGAGAAGTATATGAAGGAACAGTACTTGAACATATGCTTATGCAACATTTGACATCTTTCTATGATGTAGGTGAACATAATCATATTAGACTTAGAGGGGCTGACTGGAACGATGGTCTTGATATGGCTGATGAGAGAGGCGAAAGTGTAGCATTTACAGCACTTTATGGTGGAAATCTTGGAAATATGGCAAAACTTATAAAGAGTTATGCTGACATGACAGGAAATGAAACTGTCGAATTAGCTAAAGAAATGCTTTTATTATTAAATGTTGATCCAACAGTTTATGATAGTATAGACGAAAAACATGAAGTGTTATACAGCTACTGTGAACAGGTAAAGCATAGTGTAAGTGGTGAAAAAGTAAATGTAAAATGTACAGAGCTTTGTACAATACTTAATAGAATGTCACAGTGGATAGCAGAGCATATCAGAAATACAGAATGGATTAAGAGTAAAGATGGTTACTCATGGTTTAATGGTTACTATGACAATCATGGAAATGCTGTCGATGGTGATTTTGAATCCGGTGTAAGAATGATGATTACAGCTCAGGTGTTTACAATTATGGCAGGAACAGCAACTAAAGAACAGATAAAAGACATTACTGCAGCAGCAGATAAATATCTTTATGATGAAAAAGTTGGTGGATATAGATTGAACACTGATTTTAAAGAAGTAAAAACTGATCTTGGAAGACTTTTTGGATTCGCATATGGTCATAAAGAAAATGGAGCAGTATTCTGTCACATGGCAACAATGTATGCAAATGCATTATATCAGAGAGGATTTGCAAAAGAAGGATATCAGGTTATAAATACTCTGTTTAAACATTGTAATGACTATAAAGTAAGTGGAATATATCCGGGAGTACCTGAATATATCAGTCAGCGTGGAAGAGGAATGTACCATTACCTTACAGGGGCTGCAAGCTGGATGCTTCTTACAGTTTTAAATGAAATGTATGGAGTAAAAGGTGAAATCGGAGCGCTTAAATTTAAACCAAAGCTTTTAGCTAAACAGTTTGAAAATGGAGAAGCTTCAGTAAGTTGTATGTTTAGAGGTACAAATATACATGTAACTTATAAGAATGGCATGTGTAAAGACGCAGGCGATTATAAAGTTGCAGCTATTTATATTGACGGACAAAGATACGGCGAAACAGATACGATTGCAAAAGAAGATGTAGACAAATTTGGTGATAAGGCTGATATTGTGGTTGTATTACAATAGAAAGTTTATATTTTTTTGATTTGAATATTAAAACTGAAGTAAATTTAAAGATTAAAGCATAGCGGGGAATCTATGGGTTCTCCGCTATATTGATAAAATGCTAACAGAGACATACGGAGATGATAATAAAGCAATGCTAATTTCCACTATTGTTTTTGTAAAATAAAATCAGGAAGTTGAAAGGAAAAGAGAAAATGTTTGAATGGGGAAGAGCAATATGCTATTCAGGGTACAGAGAAAATCAAAGTCCATTAAATGAAACATATCCAACATATGATGAGATAAAGGAAGATTTACGAATAATTGAAAGCGAAGGATTTAAATACATAAGAATGTATTCGCCGGTTATTTATGCAGAAATGACATGTCAGGTTATTAGAGATTGCGGAATGCGAATCAAGGTAATGCTCGGACCTGAACTGATTTCAGAAGTTAATAATCCGGGATGCTCATGGGTCAAAGAAGTCTATACTGATGAAGAATTAGCTAAAAGGGCAGAATTTAATGACAGACGAATTGATAATCTTATAAGAATTGCAAATGAAAATAGTGACATAATAAACGCAGTTTCTATAGGAAATGAAAATACTCCTGAGTGGGGAGCTAATAATGTTCCGGTAGAAAGATTAATATCTTTTGCAAAAAGATTAAAAGCAGAAACAAATTTGCCTGTAACATTTAATGAAGGTGCATTTGAATGGGTAAAACTTCAGGAACTTGCCAAATATCTTGATATTATAAGCGTACATTCATACCCTCTTTGGTATGGAAATACAGTAGAAGAAGCATTGGCAGTTAACAAAGAATGGTATAAGAAGATATGTGATTTATATCCTGATAAGCCTGTTATCTTTTCAGAGGTAGGCTGGGCGACTGATTGTGCTGATTTTTCTCAGATGAAGGAAGGTCAGGCAAATGAAGAAAATCAGAAGAGATATTATGAAGAATTCTGGGATTGGTCAGACAAAGAAAAAATAATATCTTATATGTTTGAAGCTTTTGATGAACCTTGGAAAGGTGGCAACAGGCCAAATGAAGCAGAGAAGAACTGGGGAATATTCAGAGTGGACAGAACACCAAAGTTAGTAATGCAAAAATAAAAAATAAATTAAAATCTCTCTTACTGAAAAGCAGTTAGAGAGATTTTTAATTTAAAGGAAATTTTGCACATTTATAGTGATGCCGGAGTTTATTTTATAAAAATATTTTTATAAATAATATTTTTTAATCAATATAATTAGAAATGTTGTAGTATTATTTGAAAATGAAATGTAAATATAAAATTATTTCAATAGTTTTTTACAAAAAATAAAACAAATAAAGGTAAATTAACCGTGCAATTATGCTAATTTAATCGCAAAAAACATAATATTATTGGTTGTAATGCACAAAATAATGTGTTAGAATTATGGATGTAATAAAAAGGTTTTTATAACCAGAATATTGAAAGGAGAATAAAATGAAATTTAATAAGATTTCAAGAAAGGTATTGGCATATGCGTGTGCAACAGCAATGGTATTTTCAAGCGTATCTGCTTATCAGGTGTTGCAGGTAAGTGCATATGAAGAGAGTGATTACACAACTATAGGTGACGACAAGACTGTAACTGTAGGTGATTGGACTTTATATGCAGGTAAATGGGGATCAAATACAGGAGAAATGGCTTATGCAGGAAGTACAGTTGACGACTTAAGCTTAAAGGTTATTTCATCAGATGGTAACTCAGGCTGTTGGAAATTACAGGCTAAGCACACTGTTACAGGATTAACAAAAGATACTACATATGATTTAAAATTAAAAGTTAAAGCATCTCAGGCAGGAACTCTTTATGAAAAAATTGAGACACCTGAAGTAATAAAGACAGGTATTGAAATTAAAGAAGGTGAAAATGAAGTTACAGTTCAGTTTAAAGCAACTTCAGAATCAACAGGAATGGTACTTGAATTGAGCGGAATTCCATCTGGAACAGTACTTGATTTTGGAGGAATTACATGTACAGAAGCAACAGAAATTGAAACAACGACAGAGCAGCAGGCAGATGCAGAAGGATACTATTCATCAGCAAAGGGTAAGTGGACAACATCATTGCCATGGCAGGTATTTACTGTTGGCAGCATGAAATATAAAGGAACAGCAACTAAGAATGCTGTAACAGCTGACTTTAAATTTTTAGAAGCAGGCGGTGGAGACTGGAATACACAGGCAAGAGTTCCTGCAGATAAACAGGTATTTGGACCATTAGAAGCAAGTGGAGATGGAGTAAATTATAAGGTTAAAGTTGCTTATACTTCTACAGCTACATTTGGAGCTAACCTTCAGTTAAACGGAGCAAATAATGATGTTACATTTGAAGAAGGAACACATGAATTGAATTTAGATTATGTTTCAAAGGCAGATTATCCTGTAATCTTTATGAATTTAGGAAATGCTGTAGCTAATTCACAGTTGACATTTACTATGACATTTACAAAGGATGGAGAGACAGAACCAACAACAGAAAGTACAGAAACAACAACAGAAGCAGTTGAAACAACAACAGAAGCAGCTGAAACAACAACAGAAAGTACAGAAACAACAACAGAAGCAGCTGAAACAACAACAGAAAGTACAGAGACAACAACAGAAGCAGTTGAAACAACAACAGAAGCAGCTGAAACAACAACAGAAAAGCAGGAACCTGTTGAAATAACAATGGATCAGGAATTCAATGCAGATGGAGATCGTGAATTAGGCGGATATACAATTTATGTTGGTCAGTCATGGAATGGTTCAACAGCAGTTGCAGGTGTAGATGCAGAAGACGCAGATCACATCAAAGTTCAGCAGAAGACAAGTAACTGGGGTCAGGCATGGGGCTTACAGGTTAAGAAAGAATTTAGCGGACTTGTACCGGGAGCAAAATACTCAATCTCATGGAAGATAAATGCAGAATCAAATGACGGAAAAGTTTTAGTAACAAATAATGAAGCACAGATTGCATTAGTAGGTGGAGAACAGGTATTAACCGGAGAATTTACAGCAACAGAATCTGGAACAGGAGAATTCGTAGTAGGAATGGGCTGGGTAGGTTTAACAAATCCAATCGAATTCTTTGCACCTGAAATTACAAAAATTTCAGACCCTGAAACAACAACAGAAAATACAGAAACAACAACAGAAGCTCCTGAGACAACAAAGGCTCAGGAAGAAACAACTACAAAGTCAGCTGAAACAACAACTGCAAAAACAGCAACAACTGCAAAAACAGCAACAACTACAACAGTAGCACCAACAACAACAGCTCCTGCTACAACAGTAGCACCAGCAAAAGTAACAGTTAAGAAAGTTGCTATTAAGAAAGCTACAAAGAAGAAATCAGCAAAGAAAGCTTCAATTGTACTTAAGAAAGTAAGTGGAGTAGCAGGATATCAGGTTAAGGTATCAACAAGCAAGAAATTTGCTAAGAAGACAACAGTTACAGTTAATGCAAAGAGCGTAAAAGTAACAGTTAAGAAATTAAAAGCTAACAAGACATATTACGTAAAAGCAAGAGCTTACAAGAAAGTAAGTGGAAGCAAAGTATATGGTAAATGGAGTAAAGTAATAAAAATAGCTAACAAGTAATTTAATACAACCAAACTAATTTAGGAGAGTAGTTTTTACTACTCTCCTTTTTTTTGAACTATTTTTATTTGTGAAAAAAGTAAATAAAATGGCTTAAAATAGTCATAAAATGTTCAGTACTTGTGTATTTTGCACAATAAAATAACAAATATAAGAAAATTAAATATGTTGTGCAATGTGCACAATAAAAATGTTTTTTAAACTGTGATATTGTTGAAATGTGCACATAATTATGATAAAATTTAAAACAACATTGGGGCACATAATAAATGTGTAGCACATTATGAAGGGAGACAATAAAATGAAAATTAGGAAAGGAATTAAGTTAGCCTGCTCATATGGTCTTGTGGCAGCAATGGTTGTTACAAGCGCTACAGGCTATCAGGTAAAGAATGTTAGTGCGGCAGATCAATATGGAATTGCTTTATTGGATGGAGAAGTAGCTGTTCCTGAAGGATATACCTTACTTAATGAAGGATGGAATCCATTGGGAGAGAATTTAATCTACAAAGTTGGAGACAAGAATGATGTAGATGGTTCAGAATGGAATCTGTATTCAGGCAATTCATGGTCAGGAGTTTCAGCAGCAGCTAAAGATGGAGCTGATGGACAGAAAACAGTATCTGTATATGTTATAAATACTGCAGCCCAGGCTTGGGGACTACAGCTTGAAAAGGTTTTTGGTAATTTAGAAGGTGGAAAGTTCTATAAATATAATATTAAGTATACAGTTGATGGAACAGAAAATTCATGGGAAGAAACGACAATAGCTGATGAAAACGGACAGATTAAGGTTACTAAAGATCTTAGTGGCGTAGTTAAGGCGGGACAGACATTTACTGTAACAGATGTTACTGTTGAAGAGGCAACGGTTAGTGATGAAGTAAGATGGCTTACAACAGATAGAAACCTTGCATATCAGAAATCATCATCAGTAAGTAATTATAAAGAAGGTAACAATGATTCAACAACACTTACAGATGGTATTTGGGATAAGTGGAATGGTAATTATGTTGGTGTTAAAACACCGGGATATTTTGAAGTAGATTTAGGACAATCATATGCAGCTTCAAGTATTGATGAAGTAGTAGTATGGTTTAGAAATGGTCAGGCAGAATTATATCCGGCAAACGGATTCGATATTCAGTTCGGGGATACAACATTTAAGACGGTTGCATCTGTAACAGAATACCCGGCAGGAGCATCTACAGACCAGAAAGATGGCTCTCAGTACATGGTCGCTAAGGTACTTGACAAAGATAGCCTTAAGGGAAATGTTAGAAAAGTAAGAATAAATGTAAATCAGGCAGTTAACTGGGGAACACAGATTACAGAAATTGCTGTATTCTCAGAAAATCCACAGGGACCTGTAGAAATGGAAAAGGCATCTGCTCCTGCAGGAGTTACAGCAACATCTGATGCATACAATTCTATTACATATTCTGTTGAAGCAGCAGAAGGTCAGGTTGAAGCAGGATATAAATATATGGTATATGCAGGTGACAAGGTAATTGGTGATAATGTTGAAGCCGGAAAGTCATACACAGCAACAGGTGTTGATGCAGGTGAATATACAATTACAGCAAGAGCCGTATGTGATGATATGGATGTTTCAGATGTGATTGAAGCAACAGAAACAGTAAAAGTTACAGATATCTCTGAATTAGTTACAGGAGCAAATAATATTGCAAACACTAATAATAATCCTGAAGCTAAGATAATAGACATTTCATCATATTACAATGACGGATATACACTTGAAAATGCAGGCGTTGCAATTGATGGAAACATTGCAAGTGGTGAAGATAGTGGCGCTGCAATTAGAACAGCTGCAGGAGAAGAAGCAAGTGTTGTACTTGATTTAGGAGATGCGTATCTTCCATCACAGTTTGAAAAATTAATATTAGGATATTCTAATCCAAGAACATATGCAGCAGATACTAAGGTTGAACTTTCATTAGATGGTGAAAACTATACAACTGTAGCAGAAAATAATGGTTATTCATGTAAGAAAGACAATGCAGGAACAGCTGACTTAAATATTATTAATTTAGATAAATTAAGTGATTACACAGAAGCAGGAGTAAGATACGTTAAGATTTCTGTTTCAGGCGGTAGCAACGGATGGGGTTATGTAATTAATGAAATCGGTGTAGGCTTAAATGTAACAGTTGATGATGCTAAGGTTTATACAACAAAGACAGCTGTAGATGCACCTGTAATTGAAAGTAAATCATATACTGGCGAAGCAGTTGTAGCTGATATTGAAGATACAGATGTATACAAAGTAACAAAGAATGATGGTGGAATTGATGTAGGAGCATATGATGTTGAGCTTACATTAAAGGATGCTGATAATTTCTACTGGAGCGATGATAACAAAGCTAAGGCAACAACAAAGACAGTTAAATTTGAAATCGTTAAAGCAGACAGAAATGCACCTGAAGGAATAGAAACAGTTGCATCAACATTAGAAGAAAATGCTGATGGTAAAATTACAGGTGTTACAGATGAAATGGAATACAGAGCTGAAGGCGATGAAGAATACACAGCAGTTACAGGAACAGAAATTGCTAATGTAAAAGCAGGAAAGTATTTTGTAAGATATGCTAACAGCAAGAATTACAATACATCTGAAGATGCAGAAGTAGAAGTTGGAACAGGTAGAAAGTTAAATGTTACATTAACAAATGGAACAGGATATACATTAACAACAGAAGATGAAGCAAGTGTTGTATACGGAACAGAGTATACAGTTAAGCTTGAATTAGCAGCAGGATATACAAAGGATAGTAAGCCGGTTGTTAAAGCTAATGGTGTAGAAGTAGTTGTAGCAGAAGATGGAACATACAAGATTGAAATTAAGAAAGATACAGAAATTACAGTAGAAGGTGTAATTGCAGATATTCCTGAAACAACAGCAGCACCTACAACAGCAGCACCTACAACAGCAGCACCTATAACTACAACAACAGCTCCTGCAACAAAAGTAGCTCCTGCAAGTGTTACAGTTAAGAAAGTTGCTATTAAGAAAGCTACAAAGAAGAAATCAGCAAAGAAAGCTTCAATTGAACTTAAGAAGGTAAATGGAGCAGCAGGATATCAGGTTAAGGTATCAACAAGCAAGAAATTTGATAAGAAGACAACAGTTACAGTTAATGCTAAGAGCGTTAAAGTAACAGTTAAGAAATTAAAAGCTAACAAGACATATTACGTAAAAGCAAGAGCTTACAAGAAAGTAAGTGGAAGCAAAGTATATGGCAAGTGGAGCAAAGTTGTTAAAGTTAAAAACAATTAATTTCTAAATATTTCATTAAACTATAAAGCTATCGGCAGAGTTTCTGTCGGTAGCTTTATTAATTGTATGGAATCATAAGGAAAAAATATGTTAAAATGAAGTCATTGAAAAAAGAAACTTGATAAAGTAGGAGGAGTTATGACTTTAACACAGTTAAGATATGCAATAACAGTTGCTAATTCAGACTCAATGAATGAAGCGGCTAGAAATCTGTTCATATCACAGCCTAGTCTTTCTGCGGCTATTAAAGAATTAGAAGAAGAAGCCGGAATAGAAATATTTAGAAGAACTAATAGAGGAATATCTGTTACTCCGGAGGGAGAGGAATTCATAGGATACGCCAGACAGGTAGTTGAACAATACAATTTAATAGAAAATAAGTATATTGATAAAAAAGAATCAAAGAAAAAATTCAGTGTATCAATGCAACATTACACATTTGCAGTAAGTGCATTTGTGGAAATGGTAAAGCAGTTTGGTATGGATGAATACGAGTTTGAAGTTCATGAAACGAAAACTTATGATGTAATTGAAGATGTAAAAAATTTCAAAAGTGAAATCGGTATTTTATATATAAATGATTTTAATAAAAAAGTGTTAACTAAGCTTTTTAAGGAATCAGGTGTTGAATTTCATGAAATATTAAAGTGTCATATATATGCATATTTGTGGAAAAATCATCCATTGGCAAATAAAAAAGAGGTTACGCTTGAAGAACTTGAAGAATATCCATGCTTATCATTTGACCAGGGAAAAAATAATTCGTTTTATTTTGCAGAAGAAGTATTAAGTACTTATAGTTATAAAAGGCTTATTAAGGCGAATGACAGAGCAACATTTCTTAATCTTATGGTTGGGCTTAATGGATATACATTATGCTCAGGAATTATCTGCGAGGAATTAAATGGAGAAGAGTATTGTGCGGTAAAGTTAAAGTCGGATGAAATAATGACTATAGGCTATATCGTAAGAAAAGGAGTAACGGTAAGTCCTTTGGGAAGGAAATATTTGGAAGAAATAAGTAAATTTAAAGATAAAGCATTAGAATAACATGATTAAATACAGCTTGCTATAGACAAAACCTATAACAAGCTGTATTTTTTTCGATTAGCACAATTTCTACTAAGGTGCTATACTTTGAAAACATAAGGAATAAAACAATTGAAACAAAGAAAATTAAGTCACAATATATAATAACTTAATAAAGTTAAAAAAGTACATAGAAAGTGCTAATTTAATTATATTAATAAAACAAGTTGATTAGATACAGAAAAATGTATATATGCTGATTAGATTGAAAATGGAAATGAGGTGAGGGCATGTCAGAAATATTAATTCAAAATGTAAGTAAAACATATTCTACAAAAGATGGAAATGTTCAGGCTTTGAAAAATGTAAATTTATCAATAGAGCAGGGAGATATATATGGAATCATTGGTATGTCCGGTGCAGGAAAAAGTACATTAGTAAGATGTATTAATTATTTGGAAGAACCAACAGAGGGAAAAATTTTTATTAAAGGAAAAGAACTTGGTAGTTTTTCTAAGAAAGAACTTAGAAAGCAAAGAGAAGATATCGGAATGATATTTCAACATTTTAATTTGCTTATGCAAAAGAGTGTTCTTGAAAATATATGCTTTCCACTTTATATACATGGGAAGAAAAAGACAGAGGCTAGAAAAAGAGCAAAAGAATTACTTGAAATTGTAGGACTTAGTGATAAGGCAAAAGCATATCCGGCTCAGCTTTCAGGAGGACAAAAACAGAGAGTTGCAATTGCAAGAGCATTGGCATCAAATCCTAAAATTCTTCTTTGTGATGAAGCAACAAGTGCTTTAGATCCGCAGACAACAGCGTCAATACTCGATTTGCTTAAAGAGATAAATCAGAAATTTGGAATAACGATTGTAATTATTACACATCAGATGTCAGTAGTCAGAGAGATTTGTTCGCATGTAGCAATTATGAAGTCAGGGGAAGTTGTTGAGGATGGAAAAGTATCAGAAATATTTACACACCCTAAATCAGATGTAGCGAGAGAACTTATTAGCAGAGATTTGGGAAATGATATTGAAAATACAGGAAAGGTGGCAGCAAAAATCAGCAAAGGGAAGAATGTAAGAATTGTATTTTCAGAAAATTCATCATTTGAACCTGTAATTGCAAATATGATTTTACAATTTAATGAACCGGTAAATATTCTCAAAGCCAATACTAAAAATGTTGGTGGAGTTGCTAAAGGAGAAATGATATTAGGATTTCAGGAAGATAGCAATAATGTAGAAAAGATGAAAGAATATTTGATAGAAAGAGGTTTAGAGATAGAGGAGGTGGACAATTATGTGGAGTAGTGAAGTAAACAATATGATTTTGAATGGAATATTGGAAACGCTTTATATGACATTGTTGTCTACAACCGTTGGATATTTATTTGGACTGCCGATGGGGGTGTTGTTAGCAGTATTTGACAAAGATGGGCTTAAACCAAATAGAGCTGCATATAAAGTGATAGACATAATAGCAAATATTGTAAGAAGCATTCCTTTTCTTATTTTGTTAATTTTAGTAATTCCATTAACAAAATTAATTGTGGGACAGAGTTATGGCTCGTCGGCAACAGTTGTACCGTTGGTAGTAGCAGCAATCCCATTTATAGCACGAATGGTTGAATCTTCATTAAAGGAAGTAGATTATGGAGTTATAGAAGCGGCAAGAGCTATGGGAGCAAATGATTTTACAATAGTTGTTAAGGTAATGATTTTAGAATCAAGGACATCCCTTATAACAGGAGCAACAATTGCAATAGGTACAATTCTTGGTTACTCAGCGATGGCAGGAACTGTCGGAGGCGGAGGCCTTGGTGATATTGCAATTCGATATGGATATTACAGATATGATTCAGCAATAATGATTGTAACAGTTGTGTTATTAGTAGTTCTTGTGCAGGTGTTTCAGTCAGTAGGAATGGTAGTTGCATCAAGACTTGATAAAAGAAAATAGACAAAAATATAAAATAAAAAACTAATTAGTAAAAATAAATTAATAACTTAAACAATTTTGCAAAATTAATTAATATAAACAAATTTTAAATAACAAATAGTTAATAACTTTTAAGTTTGAGAATAGGAGGAAAAATATATGAGAAAGAAAATTTTAGCAGTAGTATTAACAGGAATTTTAGCAGTAGGAGCATTAACAGGATGCGGAGCAAAGAGTGATAGTAAAGATTCAGCAAAGGCAAGTGATGATAAAAAGATAACAGTTGCAGCTTCAGCAACACCTCACGCAGAGATTCTAGAAGAGGCAAAGTATTTGCTTGAAAAGAAGGGTTACACATTAGAGGTAAAAGTATTTGATGATTATGTTCAGCCAAATAACGTAGTAGAAAGTGGAGAATTTGATGCAAACTATTTTCAGCATATTCCTTATTTAGAGCAGTTCAATGAAGAAAAAGGAACACATCTTGCAATTGCAGGAAAGATTCATTATGAACCATTTGGAATTTATCCGGGAACAAAAAAAGATTTAAAGGATATTGCTAAAGGCGATAAAATTGCAGTACCTAATGACACAACAAATGAAGCAAGAGCACTTTTATTATTACAGGATAATGGCATAATTAAATTAAAAGATGGAGCAGGCATAAAAGCTACAGTAAACGATATTGTTGAAAATCCGTATGATGTTGAAATTGTAGAATTAGAAGCAGCACAGGTACCAAGAGTTGTAGATGAAACAGCATTTGTAGTATTAAACGGAAATTATGCACTTGAGGCAAATTACACAGTAAGCAAAGATGCATTAGCTTATGAAAAATCAGACTCAGAAGCAGCTAAAACTTATGTAAATGTAATAGCCGTAAAAGAAGGAAATGAAGATAGCGAAAAGATTAAAGCATTGGTTGATGTTTTGAAATCAGATGAAATCAAGCAGTTTATTGAAGAAAAATATCAGGGCGCTGTTATTGCATACGATGGGGAATAATCATATAATATTAGAATGATATGGTGTCATATGAAGATATAATCAGAAATTTAGAGTTATACTTTTAATAAAATAAAGTAGGTAGAGGATTAGATATTGATTTGTTTAATAATTAAATCCTTTACCTATTTTTGTTTTGAAAAGAATGAAATGAAATCATAAAGAAGTAATTATAAAATGAATTACAGGAAGCCATGAAGCTCTACAGAATAGGAAAAAACAAGTTTTGTAGGGCAAATAAGTATAAAAATAACAAGTGAACCCACAAATTAATATATCTACAATATACAAACCAACATATGTCCATATATTAGTTTACAAATCACAATCTACAACCATAAAACCAACCATCCAACATCCAACCATCCAACATCCAACCATCCAAATCAAATTTCGTTGAATATTATAGCGATAAATGTTAGAATAAAAAATAATTATGTGGAAGAAGAGAGGTATTAATAATGATTTCAAAAATCGCATGGAAAAAAGTTATGGCGGTAATTTGTTCAACTGCATTAGTTGGAACAGTAATGTGTGGATTTGGACATAAGGTTACATATGCAGAGGGAACTACATCTGAAGTTAATGGAGACCAGGGGACACTTCCTTGGGAGGCAGAATTTTATGCAGGTGAGACTGAAAACAATGGAGATGAAGGAACATTCCCATGGAATGATGAATTCACAACAACTGCACCTGAGACGACAACTGTAGATGTTACAACAAAAGGAAATGGCGATAATTGGGGAGAAGATATTTTTACAACATCGCATCAGGAGACAACTACAACAAAGGCGCCTGAGATAACTACAACAACGAAGGCACCTGAGACGACAACAACAAAAGCACCAGAGACGACAACAAAGGCACAGGAAACAACAACAAAAGCACCTGAGACGACAACAACAAAAGCACCTGAAACAACAACAGTACCAGAGACGACAACAACAAAAGCACCTGAAACAACAACAAAGGCGCCTGAGACAAGTACAACAACGAAGGCACCTGAGACAACTACAACAAAGGCGCCTGAGACAACTACAACAAAGGCGCTTGAGACAACTACAACAAAAAAAACACCGGGAATAACTACAAATCAGAACGAAACAACAACACAGAATGCAACAACAAATAATAACTCAAATGCACAGCCAACAAGTGTAGGTGGAACTTCTGCAATTTCTACAGCAACAGCAACAGAGACTACGATTGGTGGAGCAAATGTATATACAGTAAATAATCAGACAGCACCTGTAATCAAAAAAGCAATTAAGAAAAAATCAGCAAAAAAAGCAACAGTTAAACTTAAAAAAGTTGCGGGAGTAAATGGTTATCAGGTAAAGGTTTCTTTAAACAAAAAATTTAAAAAGAAAACAACTGTTACAATAAACACAAAAAAGGCAAAGGCAGTTGTTAAAAAATTGAAAGCCGGTAAGAAGTATTTTGTTAAGGCAAGAACATATGTGATTGTAGATGGAAAGAAAGTATATGGAAAATGGAGTAAGGTAAAGAAAGTTAAGAATATATAATCAGACTTTTAAGTGGTGAAAGACATGAGTAATATTAGTAAAAAAACATATGTATGGGTTTTATTGGCTATGGCAGTGATAATGGGAAGCGGATTGTTGTATTCTGCAAATGCAAGAGCCGGGGAAATAGTTAAAACAGAAAAGAATGGTGATGAAGGAACTTTCCCATGGCAGAACGAATTTACAACAACAGCACTTAATTATGAATCAGATACACAGAAAGAAACAGAAAAGACAACACAAAAAGTAACGACACAGCAAAAAGAAGAAACTAATGTAACAACAGTTGTTATATCTGATGAGAAATGTGTTAATGCAACTATTAAAAGAGCCAAAATTAAAAAAATAAAAAAGAAAGCATTAAATAAAATATCGATTAAGCTTAAAGTCTTAAAGAGTGTTAATGGATATCAGATAAAAATATCAACATCAAAGAAATTTAAGGCGAAAGCAACAAGAACTTTAAATATAAATAAAATTAATTTTACAATTAAAAACATAAAAAATAAAAAAATTTATTATGTAAAAGTTCGAGGATATAGAAAAGAAAATGGTGTAAATCTTTATGGAAAATGGTCCAAAATAAAGAAAGTAAAATAAAGAAATAAAACAAAATAATAATAAAAAGGTTCAATGAATTGTATAGCTTACGAAAAGTTAGATTTTTAAGTCTGACTTTTGAGAGACTAAACAAAATTTCAATGAACCTTTTTTATTTAAAAATGACAAACTCGTTTAGGCAGTGTCGTATTAGAAAACGAAAAGCAACATAGCAACGAGCCAACTCATAGATGCTGCGCATCTATTTCGTTTAGGCAGTCGCCATATTCTAAAACAAAACCCCTCTGGTTTGTAAGCAAGCTTACACCAGAGGGCTATACTTTAGTAGGACGATAAATAATGCGTTTCTAAATTGGAAATAGGCTATCAAAATCGGTCTTGGAACTTCAAAAAAATATTTTGATTTTCTTGAAAAACAGTTCCGCTTTGTACCCCTATTTTCTCCTATTAGCAGAGGGAGTAATCCCTGTAATGCTAAATCGGATTACATAAGGAAAGGAGGATAAGAGAATGTCAAGGAGTTCAAAGATTACAGCACTCTATGAGCGTTTGTCGAGAGATGATGATCTTAATGGTGAGTCAAATTCAATCACCAATCAAAAGCAATACTTGGAAGATTACGCCCGAAGAAATGGTTTTACGAATATCCGTCATTTTACTGACGATGGTTTTTCGGGTGTAAATTTCAATCGTCCGAGTTTTCAGGAGTTGATTAAGGAAGTAGAAGCAGGAAATGTCGCAACGATTATTGTTAAGGATATGAGCCGATTAGGGCGAAACTATCTGCAAGTCGGTTTTTATACGGAAGTTCTGTTCCCACAGAAAGATGTCCGTTTCCTTGCGATAAATAACAGTATCGACAGCAATAATGCTTCTGACAATGACTTTGCCCCATTTTTGAATATAATGAACGAATGGTACGCAAAAGACACAAGCAATAAAATCAAGGCTGTGTTTGACGCCCGTATGAAAGACGGAAAGCGTTGTAGCGGTTCAATTCCCTATGGATATAACCGATTAGCAACCGACAAACAAACGCTTGTCGTTGACCCTGTGGCTTCTGCGGTGGTAAAGCGTATCTTTTTGCTTGCCAACGAGGGCAAAAGTCCGAGAGCAATCGCTGAATTGCTTACCGAAGAAAAGGTTTTAATTCCGGCTGCACACGCAAAGGAATATCACCCCGAACAGTATAACGGAACAAAGTTTTCAGACCCGTATCTTTGGGGAATGTCAACCATAAGAGCGATTTTAAGCAGACAGGAATATCTCGGTCATACTGTTTTGCGTAAATCGGTCAGCACCAATTTCAAACTGCACAAAAGAAAGAATACCGATGAAGATGAACAGTATGTATTTTATAATACGCACGAGCCTATCATCTCGCAGGAACTTTGGGACAGCGTTCAGAAGCGAAAGAAACGAGCGAACAGGACAGCGGCAAGAGGAACGCATAGCAACCGTTTAAGCGGTTATCTGTACTGTGCGGATTGTGGCAGAAGAATGACCCTGCAAACGCATTACAGTAAAAAAGACCGTTCGGTGCAGTATTCTTACCGTTGCGGCGGATATGCAAGCAAAGTAAACTCCTGCTCTGCCCATTCAATTAGTGCTGATAATGTTGAAGCCTTGATATTATCGGCTGTCAAACGATTATCAAGATTTGTTCTGAATGACGAAGAAGCCTTTGCAAAGGAACTTCAAGCACTTTGGAATGAAAAGCAGACAGAAAAGCCAAAGCACAATAAATCGGAATTGCACCGTTTTCAGAAGCGATACGATGAATTGTCTAAACTTATTCGTGGCTTGTATGAAAATCTTGTTTCGGGATTACTGCCCGAAAGACAGTATAAGCAACTGATGAAGCAGTACGATGACGAACAGGCTGAGCTGGAAACGAAGATTGAGGAAATGGAAAAGGAACTTACCGAAGAAAAAGTAAATGCTGTTGATATTAAGCATTTCATTTCTTTAATTCGCAAGTGCAAAGAGCCGACAGAAATTTCCGATTTGATGTTTGCTGAACTCATTGACAAGATTGTGGTTTATGAAGCAGAGGGTGTGGGAAAAGCAAGGACACAAAAGGTTGATATTTACTTCAACTATGTCGGGCAGGTCGATATTGCCTATACAGAAGAAGAACTTGCTGAAATAAAGGCACAGGAAGAACAGATTGAGATGGAACGCTTGGCAAAACAGCGTGAGCGTGAAAAAGCCTACCGAGAGAAGCGAAAGGCGAAAAAACTCGCTGAAAACGGTGGAGAAATCGTCAAGACAAAGATATGTCCTCACTGTCAAAAAGAGTTTGTGCCTACAAGTAACCGACAGATATTCTGTTCAAAAGATTGTTGCTATCAGGCAAGGCAGGACAAGACAAAAGCCGACAGAGAAGCTGAAAAAGGAAATCATTATTATCGTCAGCGTGTCTGTGCTGTGTGTGGCAGTACCTACTGGCCTACACACAGTCAGCAGAAATTCTGTTCCGAAGAATGTCAAAAGATAAACCATAACGAGAAGTCTTTGGAATTTTATCACAAGAAGCAGAAGGAGAAATCAGAATGCAAAGATTTATTACAGACGAAAGAACTGGTATCCAGTACGAACTCATCGGAGATTATTACTATCCCTGCTTGACGATAGAAAACGAAGAACCGCCTACGCTCACAAAATACGGAAGAATGAGGGAAAGATATTTGAGGGAGCATAGGAAAGTCTTATATTGCAATCTGCTTACAAGCGGAAAGTTATATGAACACCTTGCTGAAATTGATACTTCGGCGTGTAATATGGCGGAGTATCTGATAAAGGAAATGGCAAGAAAACAAGGTGTGACGGAACAACTGAAAGCGGAGGATATGATGAGATGGGTCGGATTGATGAATAATATCCGAGCCTGTGCAGATGAGATTGTATTGAACGATATTGTGTATTCCTAATAGCATACCAGCCGAAAAGGAACTGCTGTCTTTACTGATGGCAGTTTTCTTTTTCGGGAAGTATTCAAGAAGTCATTAAGTCGTGAGTGTAATGGAAGTGGTTAAATTGAAAGTTCATAAAGATGGTATGATGTGTTAAAATGAGAGTGATGAATTGTAATTTTCCGCATTGAATATTAAGAGACTTGTAGGTGTAAGCCTTTTGCTGTTTTATTATATTCTTTCAAAAAATGAAAGCTAATCTTTGAATAAATATTTTTTGAATTTAAGTGACGCTTGACACATTTTTCCCGTTTATTAGGGTGAAAGGCCTTAATACAAGGGAAAGGAGGAGAAGCCTATGGATGATAAGCAGATATTAGATTTATATTGGGAGCGCTCCGAAGCTGCTATATCCGAAACTTCAAAAAAATACGGAAAGTATTGCAGATACATAGCCTTTAATATTCTTCACAATGACGAAGATAGCGAGGAATGTGTAAATGATACTTATTTAAGAGCTTGGAACAGCATACCGCCTAACCGTCCATCTGTCCTAAAAACTTTTTTAGGGAAGATTACTCGCAACCTATCTTTGGATAGGTACGAACTGCTTAATGCAAAGAAACGTAATGGTGGGCAAATGCCATTGGTTTTTGATGAAATACAAGAGTGCATACCATCGTTGGATAGTACAGAAAACATTGTTGAAGAAATCGCTCTAACGGATATTCTCAACCGCTTTCTTTCTTCCCTGTCATTAGAACAGCGAAAAATCTTTATGAGAAGATATTGGTATTTATCGCCCATTAAAGAAATTGCAACGGAATATGGTATGAGCGAGAGCAAAATCAAGATGTCATTATTTCGTTCAAGGAACGAACTCAAAAAATTGTTAGAGAAAGAAGGTATCTCTGTATGAAAGAAAAGAAACTTTTAAGGGCATTGGGAAATGTCGATAATCAGTATATTAAGGAGGCTGAACCTATGAAAAAAACAAGTAAAATAACTAATCGGCAAAAATGGGTGTCTGTTGCAGCTTGCTTCGTACTCGTTGCTGTGATTGGAGTGGGAGTTTTTCAAAGCAATCTGTTTGGTACAAAAAACGATATTGCCACGCTGAATGATGGAGAAACAATTACTTTTGTTAAAAATGACTTATCACAATCTTCAATTAACTTAAATGTAACAACAAGACCTTTGAGCGATGCTGAAATTGAAATGCTTTTTGCAGACTTGCCTGTTACCGCAGATGCTTATTTTGATGCTGACAATCATAATATTCTGGGTTTTGAGGGAAAAATTGATGATACAAGAATGGTAGTTTCTAAACAGGGTGTAAATCTATTAGATACTATCATTGATGGAAATACAATCACTTCAAGTGTAGACGGCGTTGATATCAACGCAGGATATTTCGTAACAAAGTCAAATAGTCAAGGTGTCAAAACCGTAATATATTATGCAACCTTTGATATGGGAGAGAACACTATTTATGTAGAGTATTCTGGCGTTGAAAATGAAAGTGAAACTGTAAAAAACAACTTGGCAGACACAATTTTGAAGTTGATTGAGAACGGTGCATTTGATTTGAGCCAAATCCAAGAATAATCTGCAAATTTCATATACTAAGAACTTGATGTAACACCCTATACCCTTAAAAAATAGGGAAAGTAATATAAAGCCCCAAAAAACAAGTCTAAAAAGCTCTATTAGAACGGTATCTTCGCTTTTTGCCTGTTCTTATGATTATAATTTTAGTGGTCACGTTTTTTGCTACTTGAATGACAGAAAACATCGTAGAAATACGGTGTTTTTTGTTGCCCCAAACCCTACAATTTCATACATAACCACAGGTTAGTACAAATACCTTGCGTGATTTTTTTGAAAGGCTTAGAAAGGCAATTTTGCCCGATTTTCGCCCCGAAAAATGACAGAAACAAGGCTCTGAGTATCTTTCCTGTGGTTTTTTTATTTTCAGACGGAAAGGAGGATTGATATGCCGAGAATGAGTAAGAAACGGAAACAAGATTGGGCATTGTTTCTGAACGAAAGAAATCGCATTACCTACAACGAACTTTGCAGAAAATGCAGTAATGACTGCAAGCAGAGTTTCCGTTGTATCGTGGTGCTTTGCCCTAAGTATTTATCGAAAAGGAGAACGAAGAAAAATGAAGCAAATGGAAAATGAAATGAATGTAAATGTCCCTCTCGAAGTTATTAAGGCAAGTGAGATTGAGCCGAAGGAAGTGAAATGGCTGTGGTATCCGTATATTCCGTACGGCAAGGTTACGCTGTTGCAGGGCGATCCGGGCGATGGAAAAAGCAAGTTAATGCTGTCAATCGCCGCACTGCTCTCTAAGGGCGAACCTCTGCCTTTTACTGAAACGGAAGAAAATGAGCCTATGACTATCATCTATCAGACAACGGAAGATGATGCAGACGATACGGTAGTACCCCGATTTAACTCTGCCGGTGGGAACGGAGAAAACCTTATCTTCATCAAGGAAGATGAAAAGTCTTTATCCTTTGGAGATAACCGTATTGCTGAAGCAATCGAAAAGTATCACGCAAAACTTTTAATTCTTGACCCGATGAGTTCCTATATCGGAGAGAACTGTTCAATGAACAATGCCAACGAAACAAGGGCAGAGTTTAATCACTTGATTGCAGTTGCAAAAAATACTGGCTGTGCCATCGTGATTATCGCCCATATGAACAAGATGAGAGATATAAATCCTCTTTATCGCACCAACGGTTCGATTGATATTGCGGGTGCTGCAAGAAGTATTCTTGCAATCACACGCACACCGAACAAAGAAGCACCAGCGGAACGATATATGGTGCAAGTGAAATCTAACCTTGCCCCGACAGGCTCGGCAATTCTTTTTGAGGTGGCAGAAAAGGGAGTGGACTTTATCTCTGAAATGGAAATGACAGCAGAAGAAGCGTTCCAATCCCTCGCACCCAAAATGGGCAGACCGAACGAAAAGGAAATCAAGGCGAAAGAATTTCTTTTGGAAATGCTGAAAGACGGAGAAATGCTTTCTTCGGATTGCGAAGAAAGACTTGAAGCCGCTGGGTTAAAAAAATCGACCATCAAAAAGGCAAAGAAGAAAGCAGGAGTTATCTCCCGAAAACAAGGCTTTCTGTGGTACTGGTCTTTGCCGATGGGCGATATACCTAGAGAATAAAAGCAGGCTGTCTGATGGCGGGACAGTCTGTTTTTATGATGGAGGTATCAAAAGGAGGTCAAGGGGGGAACTCCCTTGCCCACGACATCTTTGCAGACGAAGTCTGAAAGTGTCATAGTGGGTTACACACATTCAGAGAATGTTGTGTAATGGCTTCGCCCTGTCTGGAAAGGAGAGAAAAATGGCAAAAACCAATAAGGCGGATATGAGTTGTGCAAAGGTAAAAAAGTACACCGCTTCTGATGTGAGCAAGGCTGAAAGGCACAACGAACGCAAGAATGAAACCTATGAAAATATGAATGTGATTGTGGAACGAATACCTTTTAATGTGCATTTCAAAAAGCCGACTGCCCCGACCTATATGGAACAGTTAAAGCAGATGGAAACAGACGGGCAAGTGTCGCTTCGTGGGTTGAGGAAAGACGCAACGCTGTTTGATGAGATTGTGATTGATGTGAACACGATGTACTTCGAGCGTAATGGTGGTTATGAATACGCAAAACAGTTTTATGAAGAAGCCTACCATTTCATTGAAGAAAAATTCGGTGCTGACAATGTTATATCGGCAGTAATGCACGCTGATGAAATCAATATAGTAGCAAGTGAGGAACTGGGAAAAGAGGTTTACCATTATCATCTTCACGCTATAGTTCTGCCAGTGGTGGAGAAAGAAATTCTATGGAGTAAGCGTTGCAAAGACCCCGAATTGCGAGGAACAGTCAAGGAAGTGGTTAATCAGATTAGCCATTCAAAGAAATGGAAATCAGATATTCCGATGACCGATGAAAAAGGAAATTCGTTGTTAAGGAAGAACGGTAAGCCTATGTTTCGAGCTTCGTACAGCATACTGCAAGATGAACTGTTTAATTATATGACGGAGCAAGGGTTCAAAGGCTTTCAGCGTGGCGAATACGGAAGTACAGCCGAGCATTTAACTTCCCTGCAATATCAAATCCAACAGGACAAAGAGCGATTGGAGAAGTTGCAGAAGCGTATTCAAAAGGAACAGGTTAAGTATGAGCCTGCCCGTCATATTTCCAAAACCTTAAACGAGATTGACAGTATGGGACAGAAAACATTCACAGGCAAAATGGCAATTTCCCAAAAGGACTATTCTGAGCTGACTGCCCTTGCCAAAGAGGGTATCACAAGTCGTGCGGAAATCAAAAAATTTGAGCAGAGTGCAAATTTTTACCGACAGAAGTATATGGACAGTGCAAACGCATTGGAACGAATGAAAACCAAATACAACGAACTGAAAGAAAAGTGCAGACCTTTTCTTGAAGCGTTGGAACATTTCCCCGAAGTTGCCAAACTTTTTACCGAAAAAGTGAAGCAACTTTTTTCTTTTAAGGAAGCACAGGAACGAGCCGAAAAAGAAGCAAGGGAAAAAGAAAGACAAGAGCGTATCAAGGCACGAAAGAGCAAGCGAGGTATGGAAAGATAACCTTTTCCATTATACTCACGACTTAATGACTTCTTGATATGTTCCGATGAAACAGGCTGTATTTGTGGGGTGTTCCAAACGGAATGCCCCACAATCAATTTATGAAAAGGAGAAAATGATTATATGAAAGAGAATATTTTATCTTATACAACGCGAATAGGCAAAACAACTTTTATTGTCAATGTGAAGCAATCGGAAAGTGCGAAGAAGCCTTTGAATACGGTGTTTCAAGAAATATGCCGACACGAGATGTTAGGCGTTTTTTCAGCAGATAAATATTTGAATTTAGAAAACTTACAAAAATCATCTTGACAAACTCGTTCCCGAGGGGTTTTGTTTTAGAACGTGGCTCGTTGCTATAAAAAATGTAGCTTTTATAAAATAAAGATACTTTATTTTAAATGGTTTAGTGGTAAAATTAAAATGGTTTATACGATTTACAAATAAAAAAGAAAGGATTATTTAATATGTTTAAAAAAGGAATTGCATTTATAACAGCTGTTGCTTTAGTTACATCAGGGATTGTATTTACACCTTCTAATGCAGATGCAGCAGTTAATTCAAATCAGGGTTCAAATTCATGGAAATTAGTGTGGAGTGATGAATTTAATCAGACTGTTGGTCAGGCACCGGATACAAGTGTATGGAATTATGATATTGGACATGGTAGCAATGGATGGGGAAATAATGAATTACAGCGCTATACGGATAGCACGAATAACGTTTACATTGCAGATTTATCTTCTGATTCGGGTTCGAGTGACGGAAGAGCACTTGCAATAAAGGCACAGAAAGAGGGAAGTGAATATACATCAGGACGTATTCAGACTCAGAATAAACAATATTGTAAATTTGGAAGAATAGAAACAAAGCTTCGTGTTGAAAATGGAAGCCAGAGTGGTGTATGGCCGGCATTCTGGATGTTAGGTCAAAATTATAATGCGAGTGGTAATAATTGGAATGGCGCATATGGTGCGTCACCATGGCCGTCATGCGGTGAAATTGATATTATGGAACATAGAAATGCAGAAACGCAGGTAATTGGTACACTACATTGGAATCCAAGTACAACTAATTATGAACATGTTTATGCGGGTAGTGAGACAACAAACAGTTTTGGAGCAATAGATACAATTGAAAATTGGCATACATATGCAATTGAATGGTATGAGGATTGTATGAAATGGTATGTTGATGGTATTTGCTATCAGACAATGAATATTTCAAGTGAACAAATGGATGAGTTTCAGAGAGACCATTTTATTATTTTAAATTTGGCATTAGGAAGCAATAGTTCACCATTTACTTTGAATCAGACTGTAAGTGCAAATTTTACAAATGCTACAATGTATGTTGATTATGTAAGAGTTTTTCAGGGAAATGATGCTTCATTTTCAATTAAGAATAAAAAAGAAGGCATTGCTCAGCCTGAAACTACAACTAACAGATTTTCAAGTATGACTTCAATTAATAATGATGGTAATATGCATAATATAGGGCAGTGGAATTATTTGTTCGCAGGCTCTTGGACAGGCACATCAGGCTATTATAAGGGCGGAACAGATTTAAATGATTTGGAAGTTTATATTGGAAGCAATAACAATGCAAGCGAAGAATGGGGAGCACAACTAAAGACAAATGCACTTAGCCTTAATGCAGGGAAAACATATAATTATTCCATTTCAATAGAGTCTGATAAGGCAGGTGCAGAAGTTCTGCTTAAAAATGATACGGATGGAATTGAATTACAAAGAAAGACTTTAACAAATGGCAAAAACATATTTGCAGGAACTATAACATCAGAAAAAGGAAACGCAGAGCTTATATTTGCACTTGGAAAAGTAGCTGCAGGGACGACTTTAAAAGTAACAGATTTTACTATTTCAGATAGCTCGGGAGAAATAACAACAAAAGCACCGGAGACAACAAAGGTTTCTGAAACGACTACAAAAATTGCAGAAACAACAACTGCTAGTGGTAATAAACCTGAAAAACCATTTGGTTTGGTGGTAAATTGTCCAAGTGATAATACTATTTCTGTAGTATGGGGAAATGTAGTTGGAAATTTATACAATATCTATATAGATGGAGTAAAAGTAAAAGAAACTGTAGGATGTGCAGAATATAGATTTGAAGGATATTCAGTAGGAAGTCATACAGTAGAGGTGTGTACGATAAAGGGTGGTATCGAATCAGACAAAATTTCAGGTACAGTTAATGTTACAGGAAAAGATGAGATAACAACAAAAGCACCTGAGACAACAAAGGTTTCTGAAACGACTACAA
>NZ_QTWU01000018.1:0-293 GCF_003461285.1 Eubacterium sp. AF17-7
CCCCGGTACAGGGCAGGTTACCCACGCGTTACTCACCCGTCCGCCACTAAGTCACCAAAGTCTTCCGCCCGAAGGCTTCTGTCTAAGGTGCTTCGTTCGACTTGCATGTGTTAAGCACGCCGCCAGCGTTCATCCTGAGCCAGGATCAAACTCTCGTTTAAAGTTTTTAATCCATTTCAGAATGACGTTAGCCATTCTTCCATCAATTACTGTTGTTTTGGAATTCATCATTTCTGATGACGTTCACTGAAAATCTTTTATTCATTTTCAGGGATGGTTGCTGTTCAATTATC
>NZ_QTWU01000018.1:303-62854 GCF_003461285.1 Eubacterium sp. AF17-7
ATTTTCAGGGATGGTTGCTGTTCAATTATCAATGTTCTTGTTTTGCTTGTTGCCGTTTCAGCAGCAACTCGTTTATATTATCACGATTGCTCTGCTTTGTCAACAACTTTTTTATATTTTTCTTCGTTATTCAAAACTT
This sequence comes from Eubacterium sp. AF17-7, assembly GCF_003461285.1. Taxonomy (NCBI): domain Bacteria; kingdom Bacillati; phylum Bacillota; class Clostridia; order Eubacteriales; family Eubacteriaceae; genus Eubacterium; species Eubacterium sp. AF17-7. The sequence goes on from NZ_QTWU01000018.1 coordinate 443, forward strand.
AAAATCAATTAAATTTTTCTGTCTGAACTGCTGTCTCAACAGTCAGCTTGTGTATAATACTACGTATTTCGACTGTTGTCAACATGCTTTTTTAATTTTTTTATTTTTATGTATTTGTCAATTAAATCTAACTGCAATTATTACTTCTAGCGATCTTTGTCATCCTACATTAATAGAATTAGTTTTACTTATTATTCAAATATAATATCAGTATGACTTTATCTGTGTTGTATTTAACTTGTTTTAATTTATATTCTAAAATCAATCTGTCTGGTACCTATTAATACTTTATGTTAGATTGGATTTGTTTTTTATTCTAAAATATCATTTTACTATTTACGGATTATTTTCTTTTTTCTATTTTTTACCGTAAAAATTTTTAAGCTATTTCCTTCTTTTTAATATTATGTAAACTAAATTACGGATTATCCCAATTTAGTTAGAATAATCCGTAATTATTTTTAATTTTTTTATTTATTATCTATGGTCTTTGGCCTAAGGCTCCTTCGAGTGTAAGCGTTTCGCCACTCATATATTTAAAGTCTGGAGAAGCAAGCTGTACACATACGCGACCTATTTCTTTCTCCACGTCTCCAAAATGTCCCATTGGTGGTGTTTTTACATTTGCTTTAAATGCATCCGGATAAGCTTTTTCAAAATTTTCAAGCTGAGCTGTCCATGCAAGTGGGCATACTACATTTGCATTTATGCCGTCTGCTGCCCATTCGGTTGCAGCAACTCTTGTAAGTCCTCTGATTCCTTCTTTTGCTGCAGCATAAGCACACTGTCCATAGTTTCCAAATAGTCCTGCACCTGATGCAAAATTAATTACAGAGCCTTTTGTTTCTTTTAAATACGGATAGCATTCTTTCATATAGTAGAAAGCCGCATAAACTCCTGAATACATTGCGAGATCAAATTGTTGTGTTGTATGATCTGCTATTGTTACTCCTGAAGCTGATGCCTGTGCATTATTTATTAACACATCAATTCTTCCAAACTCATCTATTGTTTGCTTTACTACATTTGCAACAACAGTTTCATTGTCTGTTCCGGCATTTATGTCAGCCTGAATTGGCAATACTTTTATTCCGTATTTGCTTTCCAATTCTTCTTTTGCGTCTGTAAGTTTTTTAACGTTACGTCCTGTAAGTACCAAATTGGCACCTTCTTTTGCATAAGCCGTTGCTATTCCGTAACCTATTGAACCACAGCTTCCATCCTGCAATACTGCTCTTCCTCCACCTGTTATAATGGCTGTCTTTCCTGTTAAAAATCCCATATCAGTTTCTCCTTTCTTTACTCTTCCATTATTTTTTCTGAAAAGTTTATTTTGCCCCAAGGTTCTTCCATTACAATTGTAACTTTGCTTTTCCATTGTTGATACATTTCATCTGCGCTATTTTTTTCTTTTGCGTTTAATATATCTTCAACTTTTTTTGCAATTTTTTCTTTTTTGTAAATTTCAACTAGTCTTTCTTTACTAATATTAACTTTTGATAACATTTTTTCGCTGGAATTTTCTAAATAGTAGTCAGCTTCTTCATTTGCCTCGCTTTCTTCTTCTGCACTCAAGGACACGTCATATTTTGAAGCTTCCTCGTATAATGCCTGTCTTTCGCAAATATTGCTAAGTATCTGGCTTTTTACTCCTTCTTCTAGTGTTACACCTATTTTTAGTTTTTTATTCCACTTAAGTTCTTTATTTTTTGACATATAATAAACTTCGTATGTTGCCTGTGTTTTGTAGGCATAATATCGAACTTCATCCATATATATGTCCGCTATGTCTGCTTTAGAATCATTGTCTTCTATTTTTATTCCTATCGATTCTTTTGATGCAACAGTCTGGCTTTCACTAGATGGTTGATTATTTTGTTCATTATTATTTTGTGTTAATGAATTTTCTAAATTTGATTCTACTGTTACTGATTCCGTAGTAGCTTCCTTCTGCTTATTGGTATCAGGGGATTTGCTACTTGTGCATCCCACTATAGCCATTGCCACTACAAAACATGTAAGTGTAGCCATCATTTTTTTATTTTTCATCGATTCTACTCCTGTTTATGCTGCTGTGTTGTTATTTTTGAGATTTGCTCAGCCATAACCATTTTATTGTTATGTTATATTTTTTCCATCATTAGCAATTCTTCTGATTAACTTCTTTTTAAGCTTCGGATATCTTCAATTACTTTTCGCATATTTTCCATCAATTCATCAGCGTCTTTTGCCGGTTTCATCGGAATATATTCGAAGTAAGGTGTTTTGTCCGGAATTAATTTTAATCTTCTGTTGTATTTGCTTAGTATTTCCGGTATTTTTTCTGTTTCAATCGGAGCCGTAGGATGCATTGTAAATTTAAGTTTTGTCTTATTTCCTGTTATTTCAGTTATATAAGCTTCATGTGCTGTTGCTTTTATGAGTACAATTTTCAACAGATTTTCTACCTGTCTAGGCATTTCTCCAAATCTGTCTATTAACTCATCCTGCATATCTTCGTATTCTTCCTGCGTTTCTATGCCTGCAATTCGTTTATACACATCCATCTTCTGGCTCTCGCTTTTAATATACCCTGCAGGAACGAATGCATCTATAAGTACATCAATTTTTGTTTCAAATTCAAGTGTCGGAGTTTTTCCTTTTCTTACAAGAATTGCTTCATTTAGCATTTTACAGTACAGATCATAACCTACCGCCTCCATGTGTCCATGTTGCTGCGCTCCAAGTAAATTCCCGGTTCCTCGTATTTCCAAATCTCTCATGGCAATTTTTACGCCGGAACCTAATTCCGTGAAATTCTTTATTGCACCAAGTCTCTTTTCTGCTACCTCTGATAGCAATTTATTTCTTGTGTACATCATAAACGCATATGCAGTCCTATTTGAACGACCTACTCGTCCTCTAAGCTGGTACAACTGAGATAATCCCATTTTTTCTGCATTATGAATTATGATTGTATTTGCATTTGAAACATCAATCCCTGTTTCTATTATAGTAGTAGAAACTAATACGTCTATATCTCCATTTACAAAATCATACATAATTGTTTCTAACTGTCGCTCACTCATTTGACCATGTGCAAATGCTACATTTGCATCAGGCACAAGTCTTTGTATTTCGGCAGCACGTTCTGCTATGTTTTGTACAATATTGTATACATAATAAACCTGACCATTTCGTAATAGTTCTCTGTTTATAGCTTCTCTTACGATTTCATCATTATATTCCATTACATATGTCTGTATCGGCATTCTATCCTGTGGTGGTTCTTCCATAATAGACATATCTCTTATTCCGATAAGACTCATATGCAATGTTCTTGGAATTGGCGTTGCAGTCATCGTTAATACATCTATATTATTTTTTAGTTCTTTAATTTTTTCTTTATGTTTTACACCAAATCGTTGTTCTTCATCTATTATAAGCAAACCTAAGTCTTTAAATTTCACGTCTTTTGAAAGAACTCTGTGGGTTCCGATTACGATATCTACATAACCTTTTTTCAAATCTCTTATTGTCTGCTCCTGATTTGCTTTTGTTCTAAATCTCGAAAGCATTTCCACTCTTACAGGAAAATCTTTGAATCTTTGTGTAAATGTCTTGTAATGTTGTTGCGCTAAAACGGTTGTCGGCACAAGGTATACTACCTGTTTATTATCCTGTACTGCCTTGAATGCCGCACGTATGGCAACTTCTGTTTTTCCAAATCCTACGTCTCCACATACAAGTCTGTCCATAGTCTTTGTGCTTTCCATATCCGCTTTAACCTGAGAAATTACTTCTAACTGGTCATCTGTTTCTTCAAACGGGAACATCTCTTCAAATTCTTTTTGCCATTCTGTGTCCGGACTAAATACAAATCCTGTGCTGTCCTGTCTTGTCGCATACAATTCAATTAACTCGTCGGCAATATCTGCCACTGCCTTTTTAACTCTTGTTTTTGTTTTTTTCCATTCAGTTCCACCTAATTTATTAAGCTTAGGTGGTTTTGCTTCACTGTCAGCATATTTTTGAATCATGTCGAGCTGAGTTGCAAGAATATAGAGATTGCTACCGCCTTCATATTCTATTTTTATATAATCCTTCACGGTGCGGTCTACTTCAATTTTTTCAATTCCTTTGTAGATTCCAAGTCCGTGATTTTCATGTACAACATAATCTCCTATATTTAAATCTGAAAAATCTGAAATATGTGTACCTGAATAATTATGTTTCTTTCTTCTTTTTTTCTTTTTCTCACCAAAAATATCAGTATCACTTATTACTACAAATTTTATCATAGGATAAGCAAAGCCTCCGCGCAGGTGTCCTGTCACTATCATTACTTCTCCACTAAGTGCTTCTCTTTCTTTATCCTCTTCGTAAAATGCACTTATGCCAAATCCGCGTAAATCTTCTGCTAGTCTTTTTGCCCTCGTCAGGCTTGCACAAACCATTATTACTTGATATTTTTGTTTTTTATATTTTTTTAAATCCTCAACTAGCATTTCAAATTTGTTATTATAAGGGCTTATTGTTTTTGCTTCTACAGATGCAATTTCATCTACTGTAAAATTCTTTACAGTCTGATCCAATGAAGTAAATAGCACTTTCTTTACTGAGTCTAGCTTACTTTCGATTGTTTTTCTACTCCACACAATGTCAGTCTGTCCTGGCAAAACGTAACCTTTTTCTAAACGATTGCTCATGCTGTCTCTAAATTCCGTCTCAACAGCTTTCATCTGCTCATCAACTCTTTTTGGCTCGTCTATAAAGAACGCCGCATCTTTTAAATAGTCAATAAAGCTTACCATTCCATCATAGAAATAGTTTACATAACTATCAAATGACATTCCATTTTCATTTATTTCTTCATTATCTATAAATTCTTTTATTATAACTTCAAGTCTATGCGCTTCTTCTGTTTTAAATTGTTTTCTAAGTGCTTCAGAATTTTTCTTTAAGTCTTTTTTTATTTTATCAATTCCGGCTCTTATTTCTTCTTTTGTTAATACATAGTCAGTTGCCGGATATATTGTTATTTTTTCAAGATTTTCTATTGATCTTTGTGTTTCTACCTCAAAGCTTTTTATAATATCAACTTCATCATCCCACATGTCAATTCTATATGGCACTTCGTCTGTCAATGTATAAATGTCTATAATACTTCCTCTTATAGCAAACTGTCCCGGTGACTCTACCTGTTCTGCTCCCTCGTATCCCATTTGAACAAGCTTATGTCTTATTGCATCCATTTCAATAATGCTGCCTTCAGAAATTCCCAGAACATTTTCTTTAATTCTGTCTAATGGCATTATTTTATCCATAAGTCCATCTGCTGTAGTCACAATTGTACATGGTTTATCTTCTACAAGTTTCTTTATGCATTCCAGTCTTTGCTGCAGGATTACGTTTCCATGTACGTCTGCTGAAAAGAATATGAAATCCTTCGCAGGATACAATACAACATTTTTATCAAATGCTTTTAAATCTTCATAAAGTTCCTTTGCTTTTGTTCCACTAAAAGTAACGATGACTTTATTTTTGTAGCCATCGCTTAATCCTGTTATAAAATGTGCAAGCTGAGAATCCGCACACCCTGTTACCTGACATGTTTTTCCTGTATCAAGGCATTCCTTAGCGCGTTCAAATCCATTTAATTTTTGTAGTGGATAAAAAAATGTATTCATTGTGTCCTTCCTTATTGTTTTAATGATGCCAGAATTGTGGCGGCGTAGCATGAAACAATCCGTAGGCATCAAAGTTGTGAGTTTTTAACCTCAACATTATTTTAATTTAGTTATATTTGTTCATTGCAGTCTCAATATTTTCTAGAATCATTACTTCAGCAGCTGATGCAGCGTTTCGTACCGCTTCATCTACGATTTTTCTTTCCTTGCTACCGAATTTTCCTAACACGTGATTAACCAAATCTCCCTGATTTTCACCTACTCCAACTTTTATTCTCTTAAAGTTTTGTGTACCGGTATGGGCTATTATACTTTTTAGTCCATTGTGACCACCGGCACTTCCTTTAGCTCTTATTCTTATCTTCCCTACATCTAGACTGATGTCATCTGCTATTATTATTATTTCCTGTTGTGGGTCTAATTTATAAAAATCCATTACTTCTCTTACAGATTCCCCACTATTATTCATATATGTCTGTGGCTTTACAAGTATGACCTTTTCATTTCCTATCATTCCTATTCCACAAAGTGCCTTATGTCTTCTTGTATTTACCTGAACTCCCATCTGAGATGCTAATTCATCTATTACATCAAATCCTATATTATGTCTTGTCTTGTCATATTTTTTGTCCGGATTTCCAAGTCCTACTATTGCGTACATGTATTTTCTCCTTTATTTTTATAAATTTTTTCTAAAAACCTTCTCATTTATTACTATCTCTTTATCTTTAACATTTTATTATTATTATAGTTTACCCTTTATTGCTCTTTATTTAAAGACTTTTTGGCAATAAATTAATTTAAACTGCACACAATTTTTTATACATATGACTATTGTGCATAGCACTTCGATGCTACTTTGCTTCTTCTCAGCGATTATACATTCGCCAAATTTCTAAAATTGTGTATAATTAAAAATGGCATAACCACAATCGGGCATGCCATTTTAAGATAATAACTATTTTTATTCCAATTTACATTATGTCTATTCTGGATCTGGTTCTAACAATGCTTTTTCATAAGCTGCTAAAACAATTTCCTGAATTGAATTACGAGTCTGTGAATTGATTGGATGAGCAATATCTCTATATTCTCCATCTGCTGCCTTACGACTAGGCATTGCAATAAACAATCCTTTTTCACCTTCTACTACTTTGATGTCGTGAATAACAAATTCATCATCAATTGTAATTGAAACAACCGCTTTCATCTTGCTTTCTTTTGTCATCTTTCTGACTCTTACATCTGTAATATTCATATTTTTGCCTCCTCATTGTTTTGTAGAACATTACTTTTATTTTTACGCATCAATCATCACATATCAATGCGTCAAATACTTTTATAACCCGTATCTAAAGTTACGCTCTATTATAATTTTAGGTTCACTTTCATGATTAATTATTTCTGTATTAGGTTTAATTGTTCCGTGACTTTCAACGATACAGTTTTCAAGATGTACGTTGTCTCCAATATAAACATCATTAAGTATAATACAATTCTTTATCGTACTGTTATTTCCGATGTAAGCCTGTTTAAATACAACCGAATCATCTACTTTTCCATTTACTATGCATCCGCCTGAAATTAAGCTGTTGCTAACATCTGCTCCCGGATTATATTTTGCCGGTGGTAAATCTTCTACCTTTGAATATACATCCGGATATGTTCTAAAGAAATAATTTCTAACTTCCGGTTTGAGGAAATCCATGTTTGTATTGTAATATCCATCAACTGTAGAAATATTCCTCCAATAATCAGTTGTCTTATAAGAGTAAATCTTACGATTATTCTTATTTCTCTGTATAATGTCAGATACGATATCATATCTGTCCTCTTCCATACACTGTTCAATCAACTGGATGAGTAATCTTCTTCTAATTACATATACCCCTGTTGAAATTAAAGTTCCATCACTTTCAATTGGCTTTTCTTCAAATTTTACAATACGTCCATCATCATTAGTTGTTACTACTCCATAATTAGATACCTTACCATCCGGTAAATCTGTTGTAACAATTGTTATATCTGCATTCTTTTCAATATGATATTCTAATACTTTATTGTAGTCTAACTTGTAAACTGCATTAGATGATGCAATAACTACATATGGCTCATGGCTCTTCTTAAGGAATCCTATATTCTGTGCAATTGCATCTGCTGTTCCTCTATACCAGAAACCATTGTCAGATGTAATTGACGGAGTAAATACATATAAGCCTCCCTGCTTTCTACCAAAATCCCACCATTTTGATGAACTAAGGTGCTCATTTAATGACCATGCGTTGTACTGTGTAAGTACAGCTACTCTCTGAATATGAGAATTACTCATATTACTCAAAGCAAAATCAATAGCTCTGTAACTACCTGCTATTGGCATTGCCCCTACGGCTCTTTTTGCTGAGAGTTCTTTTAATCTGTTACTGTTTCCACCTGCTAAAATAATTCCTATCGCTCTCATTAAATTTCACCTGCCTTAATTATATAGTCTCCTGATTCAAGTTTTCCGTCAGGGTAATCGCTAATTACAGTCTTACCTGATATAGCTACATTTCTTCCAACTGTAACATTGGATGGTATGGTTGAATTTTCACCAATAACTACTAAATCACTGGCATAAACTCTTGTATCAAGTTTACTATCTGCATACTCACCCGTTCCGATTGTACATTTTTCACCGATAACGACATTCTCTGCAATGATTGCCTTGTCCACTACAGTTCCTTTCTTAATAACCGTATTGTCCATAATAATTGAATCCCTAACTATTGCTCCTTCTTCAATTACAACATTGGCACTGATTACTGAGTTAGATACATTACCATGTATCTCACATCCGTTGCCTATGATACATCTTTCTACAGATGCCTCCTTGGCTACATACTGTGGTGGCAATGAACTGCTCTTAGTATATATTTTCCAAAATTCTTCATATAAATTAAATTCAGGTACAATATCTATTAATTCCATATTGGCTTCCCAATATGACTGTAATGTTCCTACATCTTTCCAATAGCTTGAATATTCATAAGCAAAAATTCTCTGTTCCTTATCAAAACAGTATGGAATTACATGCTTACCAAAGTCACAATTAGGCTGATTCTTAAGTGCTAAAAGTGCTTCCTTAAGTACATCCCAACTAAATATGTAAATACCCATTGAGGCTAAATTGCTCTTAGGTACAGGTGGCTTCTCCTGAAACTCTGTAATTCTGTGATTTTCATCTGCAATTACAACACCAAATCTACTTGCCTCCTCAATAGGAACCGGCATAACTGCAATTGTAATATCTGCATTGTTGGCCTTATGGTAGTCAAGCATAACTTCATAGTCCATCTTGTAAATATGGTCACCTGATAAAATTACTACATACTCAGGATTATAGCTCTGCATATAATCAATGTTCTGATATATAGCATTAGCTGTTCCTGTATACCAATCTGTATGCTCACTTCTTTCATATGGAGGTAATACTGTTACTCCTCCGATATTTCTATCTAGGTCCCATGGAATTCCAATGCCAATGTGGGCATTAAGTCTTAATGGCTGATACTGTGTTAATACACCTACAGTATCTACACCTGAATTAATACAGTTACTAAGTGGAAAATCAATAATCTTGTACTTGCCTCCAAACGCAACCGCAGGCTTAGCTACCTTGGATGTTAAAACTCCAAGTCTGCTTCCTTGTCCGCCTGCGAGTAACATGGCAATCATCTCTTTTTTAATCATGTCGTTCACCTCGCTGCTAATTTTATAAAGTAGTTAAATTATACCATTTAATCGCCCATATTTAAAGGATTTTCTTTGATTTTTTTATTACATTTTTCTATATACGAAACGTTTTTATTTAGTTTTTTGTACATTTTCAACAATTTTCGTCATATTATTGCAGTTAATTTCTAATTTGTCTTTTTTTTAACAATTCTTTTAATGTCATAATCTTAAATTTTTCCTTTTATTTTCTTTTTTTTAAGAGTATACTTATAAAGCAAATAGGAGAGTTTAGCCTTTATTTTTCAGTAAATATGGCGTTTTTTCAGTAAAAAATAATTACTTTCTTATAATATTGAAAACTTTTATTTTGTTACTACTTAATATAAAGTAACCAAAATTTATTACTTATTAAAAGAGGTATCACAAATGTATATTTTAAATTTTAACGAACCATGTAAATTACATTTTACGGGAATTGGTGGAATCAGCATGAGTGCTTTAGCAGAAATTATGTTATCAAGACATTTCACTGTTACAGGTTCTGACAATCAAAATTCACAGATTACAGCACATCTTGAATCATTAGGTGCAAAAATTTTCTACGGTCAGCGTAACGAAAATGTTTCACCTGACACTGATGTACTTATTTATACAGCTGCGGTAAAAAATGATAATCCTGAATTAGTAGCTGCAAGAGAATATGGGATTCCAACATTAACACGTGCAGAGTTTTTAGGACAAATGATGAAAAATTACGATGTTGCAATTGGTGTTTCAGGAACTCACGGAAAAACCACTACAACTTCAATGATTTCACAGATTTTACTTCAGGCAAATACTGACCCTACTATTTTAGTCGGTGGAATTATGCCTGCAATCAAAGGTAACACCAGAGTTGGTCACTCAGGAACAATGATTACTGAAGCCTGCGAATACACAAATAGCTTCTTATCATTTGCACCAACTGTAGGCATTATTTTAAATGTTGCCGCAGATCATCTTGACTTCTTTAAAGATTTAGATGATATTCGTCATAGTTTTAGAAGATACGCAGAATTGCTTCCTGCTAACGGAGCTTTAATTATCAACGGAGACATCGACAATCTCGAATATTTTACAAAAGACTTAGACTGCAAAGTTATTACTGTAGGTTCTGAAGAATCAGGCAGTATGTACACTGCAAAAAATATTACATTTGATGAATTTGCTCATGGAAGCTATGATTTGTATGTTGAAGGAGAATTTAAGCACAGAGTTACTTTAAAGGTAACAGGTATGCACAACATTTATAACTCTCTTGCAGCAATTGCAACTGCTCACTTTTTAAATATTGATAAAGAAGATATTCTTAATGGTCTTGAAGCTTATGGCGGAACTGACAGACGTTTCCAATTCAAGGGCAAACTTGGTGATATAACTATTATTGATGATTATGCTCATCATCCTGATGAAATTACTGCAACGCTTAAGACTGCTGAACATTATCCTCATAAAAAGTTATGGGTTGTATTCCAGCCTCATACATATACAAGAACTAAGGCTCTACTTCCTGAGTTTGCAAAAGCATTATCAGAGGCTGACGCTGTTGTTCTTGCAGATATTTATGCAGCAAGAGAAAAGAACACTTTAGGAATTAGTTCTAAAAATTTGGCTGATGAAATAGAAAAATTAGGTACTGAAGTACATTATTTTCCAACTTTCGATGAAATTGAAAATTTTTTATTAGAAAATTGTAATGATAATGACTTATTAATAACTATGGGTGCCGGAGATGTCTATAAAATCGGCGAAAAGCTGCTAGGTAAATAAAGTTATTAACACTATCCGTAAAAATGTGGTAAAAAGTTATCAACATTTTTACGGATTTTTAGTTTACATAACATTTTGTATTTTTAAACCTGATAAATGCCCTATTTAAAGCCTTTTTACAATTTTCGACAAATTATTTTCGAAAGTTATTCACATTATTAACATTATTAACATTTGCCTGAACCCCTTTAAAAATGGGCGTTTCAGTGTTTTTCAACCCTTTTCAAATAAAATTTATTGTGCTATACTTTGTCTTGCTTGAGAGAGAAAAAGGATTTTGACCTTTATTATTTTTTTGCTTTCTCAAGAAATTGGTTTACATAACATTTTGAGAATTTGAGAGGTTTTTATCATGGGTAAGTTAGTTATAGATAGAGGGAATTTTACAGATTTAACATCAGTATCTAATCTTTTTATTGATGAATATATGCCAAATGCCAATGGCGAATTTGTTAAAATATATTTATATCTTTTAAGATTAGTTTCCGGACATTCTACTGAAATAACAACAGATGCTTTGGCTGATCTTTTATGTTTTACTGAAAGTGATGTTGAACGTGGGTTATCTTACTGGGAACGCCTCGGTCTTATTTCTCTTTCAAGAGATGAGGACATGCATGTTAACGGAATTCGCATGGAAGCATATACAACTAATAAATTTTATGTTAAATCAATATTAAACTCTTCAGGAAGCCAGGTTTCAGCAAGAGCTGTTGGCGATACTTTTTATGGCAATTATGAAGACGTTAATTCTGAGCCTGCATTAATCGAAAGTATTGCACCTGCAAATGCAATTCCTGCCAAGCACAAATATACTTCTAAAGAAATTTCCGCATTCAGCAAGGATCCAAGGGTTCAGCAGTTAACATTTCTTGCCCAAACTTATCTTGGTAAGACATTAAACAGTAATGATGTTAATTCTATTTTATATATGATTGATGGTTTAAATTTATCTTCTGATTTTATAGAATATCTTATGGAGATGTGCATTTCATCAGGAAATAATACTTTAGGCTCTATCGAAAAGTCAGCTGTCAACTATTATAAACGTGGAATTACAACTATTGATGATATTAAATTTGATACAAAAATCAGGAAATCAATTTATAAGAGTGTCTTTAAAATATTTGGATTAACTGACCAGAACGCAGCAAAGAAGGATGTTAATTACATTTCTAAATGGACAGAAACTTATAATTTTTCAGAAGATATTATTGTTGAAGCTTGCAACCGTACAATGGAACATACCCATACAGCAAGTTTTCCTTATGCTGACACAATCCTTAAAGGATGGTATAATAACGGTATTACAGAGTTATCACAAGTTGAACAGTTAGATGAAGAACATGCTAAAGAAGTTTCTGAGAAGTTTTCATCTCTTCAGGCTTCTAAGGCTTCTAACAAATCATGCTCAGCAAGTCTTAAGAAGTTTAAAAACATGGACGAGCGTACATACGATTCTATTGAGTTAGAAAAAATGTTACTTTCATCTACAAATAGAAAATAGGTTTTAAATTATGGGTTTAAAAAGAGAACAATACGACGTTATTAGCAATATGTATAATATGCGCCGTTTAAACAATAAAATTGAATTAGAAGAGAGAATTGCCAAGGTTTATGAAAAAGCCCCTGAAGTTGAAGAAATAAGCCACCAGATTAGTTCTTTGGCCATTTCAGCCGGAAGGAAAGCTTTAGCCGGGGATTCTTCAGCAGTTGATTCACTAAAAAGGGAATTAGTCTTATTAAAAGATGATAAGAAGGCTGCTTTACTTGCCGCCGGTTTTCCATGTGATTATCTGGATGAGATATTTACATGCCCTGACTGTAAAGATACAGGTTTTATAAATGGTGAACCATGCCACTGCTTTACTAAGGCTGTTGTTGAGGAATTATACTCACAATCTAACTTAAAAGAGATTCTTATGCGAGAAAACTTTGACAATTTTAACTTTGACTATTACAATAGTGGCGAAGTAGATTCTATTACGGGAAAAACTCCTCTTGAAAATATTGAGGATGTTGTTGACCATTGCAGGTATTTTATTAAGAATTTTAAAGACAGTCATGAAAGTCTTTTGATTTATGGGAATGCAGGTGTTGGCAAGACTTTTCTAGTTAACTGCATTGCTAAAGAACTTATAGAACAGGCTTACTCTGTTATTTATTTATCTGCAGTTCAATTATTTGACCTGTTGGCTGATTTATCATTTAACAGCCACAAATCTACGGGAAATAAACATATTAGTATGAGAGAACTTCTAAGCTGTGATTTATTGATTATTGATGACCTTGGCACGGAAATGGCTAATTCATTTACTGCCTCATCACTTTTCAATTGCCTTAATGAACGCCTTATACGTCAAAAATCTACTATTATTTCTTCAAATCTTTCAGTAGATGAATTGAAGCAAAACTATACTGAGCGTATTTTTTCACGTGCAGTTGGCAATTATACTGTTATGAAGATTTTTGGCGATGATATAAGAATAAAAAGTAAATTTAACAATTAACACACGGAGGAAATCTAAAAATGTCTAACAAAAAATTTATCGAATCTATCCCTGTAGGTCCGCTTGCAATTGTTGCTTTACCTGGAAGTAAAGCTCTCGGAGATAAAGTTGATGCTTATATTTCCGGATGGAGAAGTGAAAGACTTGAAGCTAAAGAATCACCTATTACCTTCAAAGGATATGTTAAGGATTCTTATCTTCTAAACGTAAGCGTTCCTAGATTTGGTACAGGCGAAGCAAAATGCGCTTTAAAAGATACTGTACGTGGTTGTGACCTTTACATCATTGATGATGTTACTAACCACAGTATCGAATACACAGTATGCGGTCAAAAGAATCATATGTCTCCAGATGATCATTATGCTGATATCAAGAGAGTTATCGCTGCTGCAAGTGGTAAAGCACGTAAAATTACAGTTATCATGCCTTTCTTATATGAAAGCAGACAGCATAGACGTTCATCTAGAGAATCTATGGACTGCGCTGTAATGCTTCAGGAATTAGTAAATATGGGTGTTGATAATATTATTACATTTGACGCTCATGACCCTCGAGTTAATAATGCAATTCCTATTAGTGGATTTGAGTCAGTTATGCCAACATATCAGTTCATTAAAAACCTTTTAAGAAATGTTCCTGATATTAAACTTGATTCTGACCATTTAATGATGATCAGCCCTGATGAAGGTGCTATGGGAAGAGTTGTATACTATGCAAACGTTTTAGGTGTTAACATGGGTATGTTCTACAAACGTCGTGATTATACAAAGGTTGTAGATGGACGTAATCCAATTGTTGCACATGAATATTTAGGGGATTCCGTTGAAGGTAAAGATGTTTTAATTATTGATGATATGATTTCTTCCGGTGATAGTATGTTAGACGTAGCTAAACAGCTTAAGAAGAGAAAAGCAAACAGAGTATTTGTTGCTTCTACATTTGGTTTATTTACAAATGGTTTAGAGAGATTCGATGAAGCTTATGAACAGGGATTAATTTACAGAGTTATGACTACAAACAGTATTTACCAGACTCCAGAGCTTCTTGAAAAAGAATGGTACATCAATGTTGATATAAGCAAATTTACAGCTTTATTCATTGACAGATTAAACCATGACGCATCAATTAGTGACATCTTAAACCCAATTGATAAGATTACTAAAAAGATTAATGAATATAATAATAAATAATTGAATTAATTTACTATAATATTAAACTGTTGTGTTTACAACCATAGTTGCAAATGCAACAGTTTTTTTAATACAAAAAACCTTCAAAAGATTATATTGAGGAAATTCCAAAGAACAAACTTTTTGGATATATCATCTCATATCTCTTGAAGGTTTTATTTTTATGTATTAATTTTTTATGTATTATTTTTTATGCATTAAATTGTTATGTATTTATTCTTTATCTCTTGTACAAATTGCTCTGTTCTAGCCGTTTTGTTTTAATTAATTATAATTCTGTCGGAATTAATTATAGTCAATTCCAGTTCTTTCTGTTGCAGTTAGCTATAATCAATTACAAATCTGTTGCAGTTAACTCTAGTTCTGTTCTGCGAATTCTTTAAGTACGCTTATTGTCATTTCGTACTCTTTTTCTACATCTTTAAACATTTCATCACAGCCTTCAAGCTTTCCTGCTCTTAACTGTTCAGTAATCTTTGAGCTTGCTTCATATAACTTGTCAAATCCAAGATTAACACATACACCCTTTAATGTGTGTGCTGCCCTAAATGAATCATCCAAATTTTTGCCTGCTAATGCATCTTTTAAGTTCTGGAAACTTGAATCGTCTAAAAACTTAATTGCAAATTTTTTGATTATCATTTCACTGCCTAATCTTCCTAGGACTTTTTCATAGTTTGAGTCCATCTTTTCGTAGCATTCTTTTGTGGTCATAGTCTGTTCCTCCTATTTAACCTGTTCAATTTTATTTCCTGTTTTTGTAAACCCAATCCCCACAAATTTATTACATTACCAATCTCATTATTTATTATTTAAATTGATTAGCATGTAGCATCTACTAATCAATCTAATTTCTTCAAGTGATAATCAAGTCCAAGCTTGTCCGCCATAACCTTTTCTCTTGTATGACATGAGAACACTATTACCTGGTCAAGATTTTCTGCCATAAACTTCATTGTGTTTCCCATTCGTTTATTATCGTACATTGCAAAAGTATCGTCAAGCAAAATAGGTTTTGTATCGTTTTCAAATATTATATCTGCTGCTGCAAGCCTTAAAGCCATGTAAATTTGTTCAACAGTTCCCTTACTTAATTTAAAAGATGATATTAAAGCATTTCTACCATTAACTGAAACATTTAAGTTATCATCTATAACAATATTGTTGTATTTTCCATTTGTAATCTTTGACATATAGTAAGAAGCCTTTTCGTTAAGTCGTCTTCCAAAACTGTTTCTAACTTCATAAGCTATTTCTTCAATTTCTCTTTTAGCATTCTCTAATGCTCTTATTTCAATCTCTGCATTTTTAATTGATTGAAGTTTTGCTTTTAAATTCTCTATATGCTTTTCTAATTCAATATCCTGTTCCTGCTTCTGCTCTAATACCCCTTGCTCTTTTCCAATTTTTTCCTTAAGCGCTGCATATTCTTCATCAAGTTCTTTTATCTCTTCACTATAATCATCGCTTGATAATTCTGATTCTTCAAGATTTTTTAAAGATTCTTTAGCTACACTTAAATTAGCTCTTCTGTTATCAAGTTGACGCTCTGTATATGTTTTTTCATTATTTAATGCATCTAACTTATCCATGATAAGTTTAGTTTCTTTTAAATTTTCAGCAAGTCTTTCTTTGCTCTTTACATTCATAAAAAACTTAACAATTGTTGCTATTAAAAATGCTAATGCTAATCCTGCCGGTATTCCAATTTTTAAAATGCCTTTGCTTGAAAAATCAAGTAATTCAGGATTTGCCATAAACATACCTATTGAACATCCAAGGCATACAACTGTTATAAGGGCGAACACAATTGGTATATTTGTCGCCTTATTTAAGGCGTTGCTTACTCGTTCCATTACTTCCCTTGTTGGAATTCCTTTTGACTCTAACTGCTTTTCCATTTCTCCCTTTTGAGCCGTTATCTCTGTCAAAGTTCTTGAAGCCTTATCAATTTCATGGTTAAGCTGCATTATTTCATTGTAAAGATTTTCTTTTCTGGCACTGTATTTTGTCATTTCTTCTAATCTGACAGCATCCTTTCCTGCCAAATCCTGCTTTTTTGCCAGTAACTCCGCTTCTTTACTCCTGTCTAAATCAATTTCAGAAATTATTGTATCCTGCTCTCTTTTAGACATCTCTATTTCTTCTGCGGTTTCTTCCATATCACGAATTACTGATTCTTTAGAACCTACTTTATTTTCGCTTATTATTTCTTTACGCTCAGCATCAAGACTTGTCAAAGCCTGTTTCATATCAATTTCCATAGACTTTGTTGAGCCTAAATTTGCTGCGTAGTTCTTTAATATATTTTCTAATTCTTTATCAGTTGCACTTCCAATCTGGCTTATGCTAATCGTGTTATAATAACAACTTTCATCTAAGCCTCTAAACAACTGCTTTATTTCGTTGTCATCAAGTTCTCTTCCAAGGTCCTCATCTATGACACGAAATGATTTTTCATTTTTATTAAAATTTCTTTCAAAACGATAGTCCTTACCATCGTTTTCAACTCGCATCATTCCACGATATACTTCAGGATTAATCCATGGTTCATATTTGGTATATGTATCTTTTCCGCTGGCTTTTCCACGCTGTTTATCTATACCAAAAAGCATTCCTCTTATGAATGTGTGTATTGTTGTTTTTCCGGCTTCATTTTCACCATAAACAATGTTTAATCCTCTTTCGAAATGAATTTCCGTATCATGAAATTTGCCAAAATTAATCAATCGAATATCTTTTATTATCATTGTTTGTCCTCCATAGCCTCAAGTAACGCCTTAACCCCATAGTATAAGGTCTTCTGCTGTATTGGAGAGAGAACATCCTGGTCGATATATTTTTCAATAAACATTCCTAACAGATTATCTTTATTTCTTTCATATAATTCTTCAAAATCATAGTCAGGCTCTGTTCGGTCCGTTACGGATACTACATTTCCTACCTGAGCCAGACCTTCTAAGTCAATATCAAAATCAGGATTTCTATAACCTACTATTGTTACTTTATATATATTATCTCTGCCTTCTTTTTCTATAAATTCCATAAGAGTGTGTCTCAGTTCCATGTTCGTAGCATTTGTAGTTACCGTCATTTCCGCATGTTTATATTCTCTCTTAGAAAAAGACTGGAATCTTATATTCAAATTCTGCTTAGTTACTTCTCCATATATAAATCCTCTAGGGCCTATTTCATTTACATCAATAGGTTCAAGGGAACCTGAATATGCCATTCTGTTAGCTTCATCCAAATCCGGAATGTGAATGTGTCCAAATGCCACATAGTCAAATCCCTCAAGCATTATCTTTCTTTTATTAATAGGAATATGCTTATCATCACCACCATGAGCTACAAGAATGTTAATCCTATATGGATTTTTTATTTGTATATCATCATACAGCGGTTCTGTTATCTCATTTTTATAATAACTTAATCCATACACATCAACGCCCAAATCATCTATAGGCACACAATCTACTGTTTTGCTATCAAGAAAATAAACGTTCTTATTCCATTCAAAATTTCTATAAAACGAACCTTTTTTTATTGCATCATGATTTCCTGCACACAACACAACCTTTGTATCCGGAATCGTTGAAAACAGGTAGTCTACCTCCTTCAATTCCCTTAACAATGGCTGTCTATGGAATAAATCTCCTGCAATTATAAGTAATTCTATTTCATCTTCCTTAACTTTTTTTATTAATCTTTCAAATGTTCCCCACATTTCATCTCCCCTGTGGACTGCCCAATCCATTTTACTTTCCGGCGTTGCCCCTAGATGAATGTCGGCTGTGTGTATGAACCGCATGTTGAATGATTCTCCTTTTATTCATAATTTTCTTCAAATGTCCAAATTTTTTGTCCATTATAATCCGTAACAAGGCCTTTATTTGTCTTCGCTACTGTTTCTGCCTCATTTTGATTATAATATATTCCAAATAAATTTCCACCCGCATATACAAAATATTGGTCCTGTGCTGCAGGCTTTATTATTGTATTTACTTCTGTTGATTTTTTGTATTTAATGGAAGCTTCCTCTACTTTTAATTCATTCTTTCCACTTAACTGGTTTACAAATGAAATTGCAAGTTCTTTAAGCTTTAATGTATCCGCAAAATAACTTGATTTTGTCTTTGTTTCTAATTTTTCAGTATTATCTATAAGTTGATCATCAGAAATAGCTTTGCCCTTCTTTTCTCTCTTCATGTTAATAATAGTGTCTGTTATTTCAACACCTGTAATGACTGTATTATCAGAAGAATATGAAGTTATTTCGTTATAATCTTTGTCTATAATTTTTAAAGTATCTATACGCATACTGTCCGAAACATTCTCAGGTTTTGTTATACCATAGATAAGATTGTTTCCTGTATATCCACACGCTGACAACTTTTCGCCATTTTCTCCTGTAAGTTTTTTCTCCTTACCTGTCGTCAAATCTATTACCGTAATACTATCACTATTCATTGTTGTCAAATCGGTATTATAAGCAATTGCTGTTTTTGACTGATTTATCGCATAAGAACCGTCAGGCATATTTTCAACAATTTTGCCGCTTTCCTTTGTTCCTATATTAACATAATATAAACTGTTATCTAACATGAAATAAATTGTTCCATCGTTTACATAACATAATTTGTGAATCTGTTTGTCAATCATCTCTGCAGGCTGGCTAAATGGAATAAACAACAATTCTTTACTTTCATTACTTTCTTTATCATAATGAAATACTGAAATACCATTTTCTCCTAAATGTTCATTACTTGGACTGTATCCATAAACCAGGAAATTGGCATTGCCTTTATCATCTGTCTGAATCATTTTTGCCTTTGTCATTCTGTTTTCTGACACACTTTTGGCATCAAGTGCAAATAATTTTTTCATTCCATTTGATGTTAAATCCATTGTATAAACATCGCCATTAATTTCAAATCCAATGTACTGTCCATTTTCACTTTCAGCAACGTCTATTGTTTTCTGATTCTGGATTCCTAAATCTATAAAAGCTTTTCCAACATTGTTGTCATTTGCTTCCCATACCTGATTTATTTCTCTATTATAATTCAATACATAATTTTGTCCTGAAAAAGTCCATACAACTATTGTTTCTGATACGTTATATGTTTCTTCAACACCTTCTGCATTGCTTGCTTTCACTTGATATTCTAGTGTATATGTTCCTGCTTCTCCGCTGTCTTTGATGCAAAACTCTTTTGCTGAAACATTTATCTTTCCCTGAAGTTCAGGTTTCATTTCACTCCACTGCAACATTTTATAACTTGAAGATAATGTCGTATATCCCAAATCATCATTTTTCAAATCTTCATCAGGCTCTAAATATGTCGCAATATTTAATTCTGTATCCTGTCCTAATGTGCTACTGCTAAACTGCTTTGCAAACGCAATCTGTCCATCTACAAAACTGTCATTCATTACCATGACTCTTGTATAGTAGTATATATTTTCATTATTATTTGTTTCCAATGTTAAAACAAGCTGATATTCCTGTCCCGACTGTAAAATAGCACTGGCATTTATTTCATACAATGTAGTCTTTTCTGTATTTTCTGTCTGTTTTGCTTCCCCATTGTCTATTAATCGGGAATCTTCCGTGCTTCGCACTTCATACTTCATTCCGACAATTGTTCTGCCATTATTTATTATTTTTACAGGTATCACACGACTACTTTCCACCGGAACAATGTTGTCTCTTATATAGTTACTTCCTACTTCTGTTTTATATCCTAATATTGATGCTATCTTTTCTGAGCCATAATATGCATCTACTTCAGGAAGCAATTCGTGTTCATTTGTAGTATTATTATTCTTTGTATCCGATGATTTATCAAATACTTTACCTCTTGTAATACCAAAAACAGCAAGTGTAACCAGTAATATAACAATTACAATTGCTACAACATATCTTTTTTTCATTTTATGTCTCACTTTCCCATTCCAATATGCCGAAATTTTATTTGCTTAAATACGACTTCAGACGGGAAGCTATTTCTCCCCGCCTGTTTCGTATTCATAAGGCACTTCGCCCATTTATTTTTTATTTACAGCTTTTTTACCCTTAGTGCTTTTTGCATGGCTTTTTCTTGCAGCTGCTACTTTTGGGAATTCAAATATAACTGATTCAAATGGATGTAATGGCATGTCCAAACTATATGGCATTCCGTCACATTCACCTTTTTTAGCTTTATATTTTACTTCCTTTGTTTCTCCTGCTTCTGTTGTGAGAAGTCGTTTGTAGGTGCCTGCTTTAGGAACTCCCACTCTGTAATCTTCTCTTGCTATAGGAGTAAAGTTTGTTACAAATCCTATTGCATTCTTATAATTTTCTTCTCCTGTCTTTCTTATAAAACTAAAGATACTTCTATCATTATCATTACAGTTTATCCATTCAAATGCATCGTATCCTTTTGTTTCAGTATACATTGCAGGATATTTTTTGTATAAATGTAATAGTTTTTTAACATATTCATGTAAATCTTTATGTTCAGGTTCTTCCAGTAAATACCAGTCAAGACTTCTTGCTTCTGACCATTCCTGAAGTTGTCCGAAATCCTGTCCCATAAACAATAATTTTCTACCCGGATGTCCAAACATAAATGTATATGCTGTCTTTAAGTTCTTAAACTTATCTGCAGGATATCCAGGCATCTTGTTTAACATTGAACATTTAAGATGAACTACTTCATCATGTGATAACACTAATATGAAGTTTTCACTAAATGCATATGTTAATCCAAATGTCATTTTATTGTGGTTAAATTTCTTGAAATATGGGTCTAATTTTACATATTCAAGGAAATCATGCATCCATCCCATGTTCCATTTATAAGAGAATCCAAGTCCACCGTCTTTAGGGTCCGCAGTTACCTTTGGCCATGCTGTCGATTCTTCTGCAATTATATATGCCTGTGGATTTCTCTGTTTCATAATACTGCTTAAGTGCTTAAAGAATTCTATTGCCTCTAAGTTCTTATTATCGCCGTATTTATTTGGAACCCATTGACCGTCCTGTCGTCCATAGTCTAAATATAACATTGATGCTACTGCATCTACTCTAAGGCCATCAACATGATATTTTTCCACCCAGAATAATGCATTTGCAATTAAGAAGTTAACTACTTCTGTCTTTGAGTAATCAAATATCTTTGTTCCCCAATCAGGGTGTTCTCCTTTTCTTGTGTCCGCATATTCATATAATGGAGTGCCGTCAAACATTGCAAGACCATGTGCATCTTTTGGAAAATGTGCCGGTACCCAGTCGAGTATAACACCAATTCCTGCCTTATGGAATTCATCAACTAAATGCATAAATTCTACAGGCTTACCGTATCTGGCTGTTGGAGCATAATATCCTACAACCTGATATCCCCATGAGCCATCAAACGGGTGTTCCAATACGCCCATTAATTCTACGTGTGTATAACCCATATCTTTTACATATGCTACAAGTTCTTTTGCTAATCTCTTGTAATCATAGAATCCGTCTTCGTCGTTTTCATCTACAAAGTCTTTTTTCCATGAACCCATATGTACTTCATATATTGACATCGGTTCTTCGTAGTGGTTTTCCTTTTTCTCATGCCATTTTTTATCTTTCCATGTATAGTCTTCAATATTAGCTACTTTAGATGCATTTCCAGGTCTCTTTTCTGACCAGAATCCATACGGATCAGATTTGTATAAGGTGTCACCATTCTTCGTTGAAATAACGTATTTATACATTTCACCTTCGCCCACACCCGGAATGAATAACTCCCAAATTCCTGAGTCATTTTCCATTTCCATATTGTGGTCAAATCCTATCCAATTGTTAAACTCACCTACTACGCTGACGTTAACAGCATTTGGTGCCCACACTGCAAAATACGTGCCCTTTACTCCGTCTATCTCCATTAAATGAGCACCTAGTTTGTTGTAGATTTCATAATGTGTACCTTGTCCAAACATATAACAATCGTCTTTTGTTATTATTTTTTTATATTCCATATGGGCCCTCCGTTCGTCTTATTTATACTCTGTTATAATTGATTAAACATCCTTTTAAGATTATTTCTCTTTCGTCATCTGTCATTTCTCCAAGCTTCAATGTTATTTTTTTCTTTTCCGTTCCGTTCATTACATAAGCTGTGATGTCAGACTTCTTTTCCTTAATTGCATTTGCAATATCAGGTACAAAGATGTAATCTCCTTTCGCAAATGGTAATTCCATATCTTCATAGATAAATGGAAGCATTCCCCAGTTGATAAGGTTTGAACGATATCTCTTTGTTGCATATTCATGTGCTATATTTGCCCATCCGCCTAATACTTTCTGACAGCTTGCTGCCTGTTCTCTTGCTGAACCATCTCCAGGCTTAACTGCATATATTGTACTTCCTATTCCAACTGTTTCTTTGTTTATATTCATTTCAGGGAAGGCTTCTTTTAAACCATTCCATACTTTTCCAAATTCATCTGAGTGTTCGCATGGGCATTTGCCTGAAACACGAATCTGTTCTGCCTTCTGAACATCCTTTGCATTCTTAACATATTCAGGATCTTTTCTTGATAATGTAAATTCTGCCAATCCAAGAGGATTTGAACGATATGATGATGTTTCTCCTGAAGGAATTAATTCATCTGTTGTTGTTACAGGGTCATGAATTTCTGAAACTACCTTTAACAATAAATTATCTGTTAAAGCTTCCATTTTTGGCCAGTCCTTAATATTAGGTCCAAATTTAATTTCTGTATCAGGGTCTGCAACTCCGTGTGAATCAAATACTCTGTTAGCGTAAATTGAGCTGTCAAAGTGATATGTTCTTCCTTTATATTCAACATCCATATCTGTTGCTGCTGTAAGGTATCCCTTATTAGCTGCTGTTGCTGCAATTGAACGTGCATCCATAAGAGCAACTGATGAAATCTGTCCATTCTGTAACTTAGAACCTTCTCTGTTAGGGAAGTTTCTTGTTGAATGTCTGATACTAAATGCGTTGTTTGAAGGTGTATCTCCTGCTCCGAAACATGGTCCGCAGAATGCTGTCTTCATTACACCGCCGGCTTCCATAATGTCTGCTGCACATCCATTTTTAATTAATTCCATATATACAGGCATTGATGCAGGATATACGCTTAACGTAAATTCATCTGAGCCAATGTTATTGCCTTTTAAGATATCAGCTGCTGCACAGATATTTTCAAATCCACCACCTGCACAACCTGCAATAATTCCCTGTTCTACATAGAATCTGCCATTTCTAATCTTATCCTGTAATGAGTATTCAACCTGTCCGTCTAATGATACTAATGCTTTCTGTTCAACATCGTGTAAAATGTCTGCAAGGTTAGCATTTAACTCATCAATTGTATATGTATTACTTGGGTGGAAAGGCATAGCTATCATTGGTTTAATCTTGTCTAATTCAACATATACCATTCCATCGTAATATGTTACTGCTCCAGGATTTAATTCTTTATAATCATCTACTCTTCCGTGAATGTCGTAGAATTCTTTAATCTTTTCATCTGTTCTCCAAATAGATGAAAGACATGTTGTTTCTGTTGTCATAACATCAACACCAATTCTGAAATCAGCACTTAAGTTGCTTACACCAGGTCCAACAAATTCCATTACTTTATTGTTTACATATCCATTAGCAAATACTTCACCAATAATTGCAAGAGCAACGTCCTGAGGTCCAACTCCCTTTGCAGGTGCTCCTGTCATATAGATACCGATTACACCCGGCATGTTAATGTCATATGTCTGAGATAATAACTGTTTGACTAATTCAGGTCCGCCTTCTCCCATTGCCATAGTTCCCAAAGCACCGTAACGTGTATGAGAATCTGAGCCTAAAATCATCTTTCCACCGCCTGCAAGCATTTCTCTTGCAAACTGATGAATTACTGCCTGATGAGGTGGTACATAAACTCCACCGTATTTCTTTGCACATGTAAGTCCAAACATGTGGTCATCTTCATTAATAGTTCCACCTACTGCACATAAACTGTTGTGACAGTTTGTAAGTACATATGGTATTGGGAATTTCTCTAATCCTGAAGCTCTTGCTGTCTGGATAATTCCTACGAATGTAATATCATGTGATGTCAGTTTATCAAATTTAATCTGGAGTTTTTCCATGTTTCCAGATGTATTATGGCTGTTTAAAATGTTATATGCCATTGTATTCTTAGCTGCTTCTTCTTTTGTTAAATAATTCTGGCCTAATTTTGATTTTAAAATTTCTTCAGAATCGTCCCCAACTTCAATTACTTCGTTACCGTTTAAAAGGTAAGCTCCACCTTTACTTAATGTAATCATTATCGTCCTCCTAAATGCCATTAAATATACATATCAATCTCAGAATGTATTTCAGTTTATTATACATTTTTTTAGCCTTTTATGCAATGCCGACGGACGTTTGTCTGCATTAATAATTGATGTTTTTAACCATAATAGACACATTTCTAATTCACGTCGAATTTCTTATATTGTAAATTAGCAGTTTTTGTTTTATATTACTTTCTAAAGGGGTGTCTAAATAGAGAGTTTGTCCTTTTATTTTGTGAGGTAAACTCTTGTTTTATAATACTTAGTTTCATCGTTTGGTTTATTTGTGACTAATTTATTCGAAACTAAACCTTTATTATGTATTTAGTTTTATGGAGGGTTTTTATGATTATTGCAATGGTTTGCGATTTCTTAGGTGAGGAAAACAATGGTACCACAATTTTTTGCTACAATTTAATTGAATGGTTAACAAGACACGGACATTCTGTAAATATTATTTGTCCGGATAAAGACAAGTCTGATATAAATTCATGTTTTATTGTTCCTCAAAAAAAGCATTTAACTAGTATTGAAAAGCGTTTTGCCAATCAGGGGCTTGTATTTGCGAAGCCAAAGCGTTCTGTTATTAGGAAGGCTGTTTTGGGAACAGATGGGGTTTTAATAATTACGCCATTTTCTCTTGGAAAATATGTTACAAAATACGCTTTGGAGCACCACATTCCTGTAATGGCGACTTTTCAATGTCAGGCAGATTCGCTTATTCGTCCTATTCGAATTGGTTCCAAAGATAAATATAAAAAGAAAATTTACAAACAATTTTATGAACAGGTATACAAATATTGTCAGGCTATACATTTTCCATCTGCGTTTTTATGCAGAGATTTTGAAAAATATATCGGATACACTCCTCATTATATTATTTCCTCGGGAATTAGTTCTGATTTTAGCAAAAAAGTATCATGCCACAGACCTGTAGACAGCAATTTTAGAATTATATATATTGCACGTTTATCTAAACACAAAAATCACAAAGTACTAATTAACGCTGTAAACATGAGTAAATATAAAAACAGAATTCAACTTATTTTTGCGGGTGATGGAGATTACAAATCTTCAATTGAGCGTGACGCCTGCGGACTTATAAATCAACCTATTATTCGTACATATTCAAGGCCTGAATTATTAGAAGTTATCGCGACTTGCGATTTATATGTTCATGCTGCAAACGAAGAAACTGAGGGCATTGCCTGCCTCGAAGCGGCCACATGCGGACTTGTTCCTATCATAAACGATTCACCTAATTCCGCCGCTCCTGCTTATGCAATAGATGAAAAAAACTTGTTTAATTATAACGATGCTGCTGACCTTGCTGAAAAGATAGATTATTGGCTCGACCATCCAAAAGAACGTAATGAAAGAAGTTTAGAATATCTTGATTTTACAAAAAAATACAGTTTAGCCGAATCCATGAGCGCAATGGAAAAGATGTTTAAGCTTGTAATTTATAAGCAGTGATTGCTTGTTTTTCAGCTGGATTTATGCCATAACGGAAGTGTTTTTGGATTGACTTAAGATTAAAAACAGAGGTGCATTGGCAATCGCCAATGCACCTCTGTTAATTAAGGAATTTTTACATCCCATTTTTTATTAAATTCAAACTATTGTAAATTCATTTCTAACTTAACAAATTTATTTCTAATTCGATTAAATTCAATTATTCCAAGTTATTATCTAGCTTTCTTCTTAGGAATCTTCTTGAACTCAATATAGCCTACATTCATTCCGGCCATTACATGTTCAAGTTCTAAGTTGTAGAAACCTTTGTCTAATTTTACTTTGCAAAGTTTCTGTGTAATCCATTTTCCATCTGTACCACTTGTCTGAATAACAACCATAACCTTGTCATTTGCATGAACATTTACTGTACACTGTGAAAGATTTGGAAGTGGTGATGAAATATGTACAATTATTGTGTACTCAGCATCTTCATCAATTTCAACTGTAGCATTATCTGTTCCTTCAAATTTAATCTTAGCATCATTTGCAAGTTTCTGAACTTCATATTTTGCATCTGATGCTGATTCGAAGTATTCAGCTACATTTGTATCTATTAATTCTCTTTCGATAACAGGTGCTACAAGTATAAATCTTAAGATGTTCATTGAAGCTCTCTGAAGTTCTCCAACTGTAAGTCTTCCTTCGATTATTGCTGCCTCTGTATTGTCACCATTTGAATTAATTTCTGCTCCATTGTTGTTTACTACCATGTAAGCATCATTCTGTGCGCGAACCATGTCTCTTGTATCCTGATTTGACTCTTTTCCTCCAGTTACAACGTCGTTCATTTTTGCCCACCAGTCAGTCATTACAAAACCTTTATATCCCCATTCTTTTCTAAGAATAGTTGTACATAAGTCATAATTTGAAGCTGCCCAATGTCCGTTGATCGGATTATATGATGTCATAATGGACATTACTGTTTTTTCCTTTACAGCCATTTCAAAGCTCTTCAAATAGATTTCTCTGATTGCTCTTTCTGAACATACAGCATCAATCTTAAATCTGTGTGATTCCTGACCATTTAATGCAAAATGCTTAATTGTTCCCCAGGCGCCACCATCTTTAATTCCGCCTGTTGAAGCAACTGACATTTTTCCTGAAAGGAAAGGATCTTCTGAAAAATATTCAAAATTTCTTCCGTTTAATGGATTACGACGAATATTTACACCAGGTCCAAGTAAAGTATCAACCTGATTTCTGTATAATTCCTGACCTTCCATTGTATATAATTCTCTAACAAGTTCTGTATTCCATGTTGCACTTAAAGCTGTTCCAATTGGAAGCTGTGTTGCTTTTCCTTCCATGCGAAGACCACTAGGACCATCTGCACAACATGCTGCCGGAATGCCGTAGTTAAATAAGCTATCACTCATTCCACCAAATGCTGATGCTGTTCCTCTTGTTACTCGTGGATTACTCATTCCTTCACCACGAATGATTATAGCCATTTCTTCAATAGACAACTGAGCAACAAATTTTTCTAATGTTGCTTTACCGTCACGAACATCCTGAAGTGTAATTCCCATATCTCCTGTTATTGGCATGTCCATTGGAAGATTGTCTGAAATTCTTTTAGCCATGTCAACTGTCTGAGTTGAAACAGGTACATATGTAACTTCATAAGTTCCGTCAGCATTTTTCTTACCAGGCTTCATAATATTTATAGCCTCTGTAGGAGCCATTGCTTCCTGAAGTTCTTCAACTACAACAAGTTCTTCCTCATTGTATGTATTAATCTTTGTAAGATTCTTAACGCTGTTACCAACATAAATATTATATTCGCCTGCTTCTAAAACATAGCATGATTTGTGTCCTGTAACACCTGAATCATCGTAAGAAGCCATATCTGAAATCTTAAATTCTAATGTCAATTCCTGACTTTCGCCCGGTGCAAGTTTCTTTGTCTTTGCAAATGCAATAAGTTCTCTTGCAGGTTTTCCAAGTTCACCCTGAGGTGCTTCATAATATACCTGAACAACTTCTTTTCCTGCAAATTTGTCACCTGTATTTGTAACCTTAACATTCAATTCGATTGAATCTGTCTTTTCTTTTACAGTCTGTGTTTCAATATCAAATGTTGTATAAGATAATCCATAACCAAATTCAAACTGAACTTTGTCCGGTGCAAATGTTTCAAAATATCTGTATCCGATATAAATATCTTCTTCATAAAGATTCTTAAATTCATTACCAAAATTCTTTGTTGATGGATAATCCTCAATACTGTATGCTATTGTATCTGCAAGCTTACCACTTGGTGTTTCAGCACCTGAAAGTACATCAACTACTGCTGTTCCACCTTCCATACCTCCTTGCCATACAATAATTACTGACTTAATGCTTCCGTTATATTCTTCGTCATTAATCCAGCTCAAATCAATAATATTTGACACATTTAAAACGATACATACATTATCAAATGCTTTTGTTATATTTCTAAGATTTTCTTTTTCTTCATCTGTTAAAATATAACTTCCCTGCCAAATTGCGTTATCCTTATCTTCTCCGGCAGTTCTACCTATAATGTATAACGCCTTGTTAGTCTTTGCTGCCTGTTCCTTAGCAAATGCTTCATCGATAGGCATATCCTTCTGGAACCATGGTTCACATGCCCATCCACCACCACCATTATCAAATGGGTGGTCTTTTAACCACTTCTTATACTTTTCAACTAATGTTTCATCAATGTTAAGATTGCTGTTTTCAAATCCGTCTAAGATGTTAGTAGCATATTCAACATTAACTGCACCACCTGAACCTGTACCACTTCTATAATATTCAATCTGTGGTCGACCGAATACTGAAATTTTGTCTTCCTGTCTAAGTGGTAACATTCCGCCTTCGTTCTTTAACAATACAATACCTTCTGCAGCAGCCTCTTTACTCTTCTGAGAAAATCCCTCTACCGGCACTCCAAACATATTTGTGCTCATTACAATTCCTCCCGAAATCACATACTATTGTTGTTTTTAACTATAACATACTGAATTTATAATTGCTATATTCCGGCAATATAAAAATGTTTTTATTTATTATAGACTTTTAATTGATTTTTTTGCTACTTTCCTTTATTTATCGGCATTTCAAATTATAAAACATTTCAATCCTCGTTAAATTGAAACGTTTTTATTTTTAGTTGGATACATTGTTATTTTTTTATCAATTTATAAGGGAGATTTTCCTCTTAATAAGTCATATAATTTAAAACATTCTTCTCATATTGTTTAGGTCAAATAAGAGAAGAAATTTCGGTCATATTAATAAAAAACAAAGTTTAGCTTTTGGTGCAAATTTAAAAATTTTCAGCCATATTAGTAAATAACAATTTTAGCATTTGGGTAAACTTAATTAAGCCAGTCAATAAAAAAGTTCCAACCATGTTAATATATAACAATTTTAGCATTTTGGTGCAAATCAAAAAGCTCCAACCATGTCGGAAATATTTTATTACCAACATGACTGGAGCTATTATTTAAATTCGTACAACGCCTTTTATACTAATTATTTATATTTACCTAACGGCTTTCTCTTACTAATTTTCTATATTTCTTTCCCTGTCCTTTAGCGCATTTAATAACAATTTTTGAATTAGCATTCTTAAATGCACCTTTCTTAATTTTTTTCAATTTCTTACCTTTAATAACTAAAGTTTTAAGATTTTTGCATCCTTTGAAAGAATTCTTTCCGATAACTCTTACATTTTTTCCAACTACAACACTTCTTATGTTCTTGTTGTTTTTAAATGCGTTTGGTGCAATCGCTGTAACTTTATAGTTAACATTATTATAATTAATTGATGCAGGAACTTTTACATTCTTCGCCTTTTTATTTATATTTCCTAAAAATGTTACTGTAGGATTCTTTGAATTTGCAGCTGATGTAGCTTTATACTTTTTACCTTTTACAATAATAAGTGTGTTTTGCAAATCATTGTTTGTTGTATTGTTTGCATTGTTATTAGTCACATTATTTTTTCCGTCGTTATTTGCTGGATTTTCAACTGGCGGCTGACCATTTTCTTTAAGGTTAAAATCAAATTTAACAGCTATAACTGTATCCGGTTTCACCTCTACACTTTCTCCATCAGTTTCAGCCGGGCATGAATAATTAAAATTTCCATCAACCTTATAATCTCTATAACCTTTTTCACCTGTCAAATCAGAATTAACCGTTACATCAAATTTAATTCCTTCTTCTTTTAACTTTTCCTGTAAAGGATTATATTTAATTTCGTTATTATCTTCATCAGTTTTTGTAACTGTTGTAGCTATATCTTTAATATCTTGTGCAAATTTATTGAGGCTTTCAATCATATTGTCTGAAATATATTTCTCTGCTTCTACAGGCATTGTTAATATTTCATCAAATCCCGGAAGAGCTTTTAACTGACCGAATACCAAATCAACTATAGTTTTTGAATTTGAAGATAAGGCATCTGCAATAGCCAATACAATTTCTGATGCCTGCTCATCTGTAACTTTAAAAGTTGTCTTCGTTCCATTTGTTGTTTCAAATTTAGCAAATGCAGAATCTGCTGTGTTCAGCACTAATTTTGCAAGATTCATTACTGTATTAACAACCTGTTCACCTGTTAATGCAAAGTTAGCTTCTTTTGCTTCCTCTCCATATTTTAAGTCAATTACTTTTCCTAATTCATCCTGTTCAAATAATTTATTATCAATGTCTTTCTGTTCAACAACTTCCACTCCGATAATAGGATAATATTTTCCACATTTATCCTTTAACATATTATTAATTTCTGCAACAGAATCTAATTCAATTGATTTTAACGCCGGAATTTCGAGTGCTTCACACACTTTGCTTGTTGTCATGCCACAATATTCTGACATGAATTTAACAAATGAATCTAAATCAATTTTTACATTTCCATTATTATATTCAATTTTTGTGAGTTTCATCTCTTTTCCGTTTGCAATATTTCCTGCCAATTCAACTGAAAACTGAGTTGTAGTTACTATTTCTGTTGAAACTTTAGCATTAATTGTAAATCTGTCGGTGTACTTATATGTATCTTCTTTTTCATCATAGCTTTCAAGCAATCCTAGTTTTTGTGAATGATCATCCCATGCTGCCCTATATGCCGTTCTTCCATCCTCACCTTTTGTATCATCGTCATTTCTGTGAGCCTCACGGTATACACTATACAAAATCTCATTGATTTTCTCCGACACTTCGTCCCCCGCAATATCAATACCCACATTTCCACTGCCTGTAGCATTACTTACGTCCATCATTGATACTGCTTTACTAAATGTCGTATTTGTTGCAGCCGGAGTCTGAACTCCTGCCATAGAAACCGTCATAACTCCTGCGAGAGTCATGGCTGCCACTTGTTTAAAATTTCTCATATTTCCTCCTTTTAGTCTCTGATTTTTTTCATGCGTCACTATAATTATTTATTTTTCTACGCACTACTCTTTCATTTTATTCATGTTACTTTTAAATTATACCATTAAAATTATCATATTAATTTGTAACATTTCGCCTTATTTAGACTTTTAAGGAGATATGAAATAAAAAAAACCTTATCTATATAAATACCTTTATAAGACAAAAAAAGACTTTCCACATGGAAAGTCTTTTTATATAACCTTATTCTACTGTGTAAGGCATTAAAGCAACGTGTCTTGCTCTCTTGATTGCTACTGTAAGAGCTCTCTGGTGCTTAGCGCAGTTTCCAGTAATTCTTCTAGGAAGAATTTTTCCTCTTTCAGATACATATCTCTTTAATTTGTTTGTGTCTTTATAATCAATTACGTTGTTTTCACTAGCACAAAATACGCAAACTTTTTTTCTTCTACGACCGCCTCTTCTTCTCATTGGAGAATCAGGTCTTTCACTCTTATTAAATGCCATAGTTTTGACCTCCTATAATACTAATTAACTATGTTTATGTTAATCGTCTAATCTCTAAAAGTTAAATGGTAATCCTACATCTTCAACACCATCAGGGATATTCATAAATCCATCTCCGGCTGGAGCTGTTGGAGCTGACTGTGCCTGTGGCTGGAAACCACCTTCATTATTAGAAGCACTTGCTTTGCTTTCAGCAAATTCCTGATTTTCTACTACAACTTCTGTTGTGTAAACTTTATTACCATCTTTGTTTGTATAGCTTCCTGTCTGAATACGACCTTCTGCTACAATCTTAGTTCCCTGATGTAAGTACTTTTCAGCGAATTCTCCATTTCTTCCAAATGCTACGCAAGAAATGAAATCTGCTGTCTGCTGGTCGTTGTCTCTTCTAAATCTACGATCAACTGCTAATGTATATCTGGCAATTGCCATTGGGCTATCGCCCTGTGAATATCTTACGTCAGGATCACGGGTTAATCTACCCATAAGAATAACTTTATTCATATTATACCTCTTTATGTTTCAAAAACCTATGCCTCAACCTTTACGCACAAATATCTGATAACATTTTCCATAATACGAATCTGATCTTCTATTTCGTTAGGACAATCTGTGTTATCAGTGTCGAAGTGAATGAAGTAATAATAAGCTTCTGACATCTTCTGAATTTCGTAAGCTAATTTCTTCTTACCCCATTCTTCTACGTCAGTAATTGTTCCACCAAAACGTGTTACAAGGTTGCTTACCTTTTCGATTTCAGCGGCTCTTTCTTCTTCTTCGAGTTTTGCACTAACAACAACTACTAATTCATACTTGTTCATGCTTTCTTACCTCCTTTTGGTCTCTGGCCTCCCTATTTCATTTAGGAAAGCAAGGAAAATTAATATATATCACGAATTGACATTTTATCATAATTCAAGAGCAAATGCAAGAAAATTTTATTCTAAATTTAACTTTTTACTTAATATGTAATAAGTTGCTATATAACTTGCAATCGAAACCACAATTGATAAAACTATACCAAATATAAATATCTGATTTGCAAATGCACTAATATCGTAACTATTACCTAAACTATGCATACATATAACCAAAAATACTGATGATACAACTTGATTTATTATGTAATATCCAATGTAAGCTAATATTGCACCAACTACTCTGTGCTTAGTATAAAGCTGTCCGATGCTTAAGCATGCATACATAAGTATTGGCATACCTATTACTGTCACTATTGCTGCAATTATGCCTTCAGCAACATATCCCCATGCACCTAATTGAGTTAATTTCTGCACACTATAAGATATACCTCTTGCATAATCGATATCTTTACTATAAGTTACTACAAAAATCGAAACTCCAGTCAATACTACTGTTGCTATAACCCATGTAATACAAACTATCATTTTACTTGCAATGTGCTGTCCTACTGTAGCCGGAAGTGTAAATGTTAAATATCCTTCATCTTTAAGCATATTAAAATAAAATCTTCTTAACATTAATACAACAGTTGCTACTGCGATTGCTATAATAGCTATGACATAACTTGCCATTATGATTCCAAACAATATATCAACTACTCTCAACTGTACATCTGATGTGTCCTCAATTATGAGCATAATTTTATTACCAATTGTAAGCAACGCCAAAACTATATATAATCCTATAAAATATCTTGAAGTTGCTTTATATTCATATTTTAATAATTTTCCTAACATTTAAATACCTCCCTGAAAAGTTCATCTACTGACTTTCCTTCCTCTTCTCTTATCTCATCAACTGTCTTATGCATAACTAAATGTCCATTCTTAATCATGACAACCTCATCTAATATCTGCTCAACATCTGAAATCAAATGTGTTGAAATAATAACAGAAGCTTCCGGATTGTAATTAGTTATAATTGTGTTAAGTATATAATCTCTCGCAGCCGGATCAACACCTCCAATCGGTTCATCAAGGAAATATAATTGAGCCTTTCTACTCATAACCAAAATAAGCTGAACCTTTTCCTTTGTTCCCTTAGACATGGTTTTCAACTTATCATTAATGTTAATATTAAGTCTTTCAAACATCTTATAAGCACACTGAGCATCAAAGTCTTCATAAAAATCGTCAAAGAATCCTACCATTTCTTTAACTTTCATCCAATCATTCAAATATGTTCTCTCAGGTAGATATGAAACTATGCTCTTTGTTTCAACTCCTACTTTCTTTCCATCAATTAATATCTCACCTTTAGTCGGTGTAAGTAAACCGTTAGACATCTTTATAAGTGTTGTCTTTCCACTTCCATTAGGTCCTAAAAGGCCAATTATCTTTCCTCTTTCAATAGAAAGATTAAGATTCTCTACTGCAGTAAAAGCTCCATATTTTTTAGTCAAATCTTTACATTCAAATATTATGCTCATTATTTTCCCTCCTCTATAATTTTCACAATCTGTTCTTTGCTAAACCCCAATTGTTCCATCTTCTCAATGTATTTATGTGTTAATTCTATTGCTGTACTCTTCTTAGATTCCATAATTACTCCCACATTATCTGTTACTGTTCTACCAGTCGTTCTATTAGTTACTACATATCCTTCTCTCTCAAGTTCCGCCATCGCTCTCTGCATCGTATTAGGATTAACTGCTGCTTCTGTAGCTAATTCCCTTACTGACGGAAGCCTGCTTCCAGGCGGATATTCTCCCACAATTATGCGTTCCTTAATCTGCTCTAATATTTGAGCATATATTGGTCTGTCACTCTCAAATTTCCAAGGCATCTCTCTCATCTCCTTATATAACGCAAATTAATATATTGTATATTTGTATTAGTTACTTAATACAAATATACAATATATATTTATAATGTCAACTATTTCTTTTAAATGATTTTCTTAATATTTTATTAACTACATGGTGGGATTAGTATTCTTTTTTATTTTGGAAAAAATAAAAAGACATTCCATTGCTGAAATATCTTCTTATTTTATGATAATTATTCAAATTATAATTTACATTATTTAACCAATTTCCTACTCATTCCCCAAGTACTTTTTTACACTTTTCTCAAATGTTTTTCTAGGTAGCATTACTATATGATTGCAGCCTAGACATTTTATTTTAAAATCGGCACCAACGCGAATTATTTCCCATTCGTTTGTTCCGCAAGGATGACCTTTTTTCAATACAACTTTATCGCCTAATTTGTAATCCATTTTAATCGCCTCCCTGTTTTTTAATTTATTAAATTTGTTAAACAGTCTTAGAATATAATCTTATATTCTTAAAATTCGTGAATTTCAAATTTTTAGAATGTGTTATATTTATTCTCCCTGAGCTTTCCATTTAACAATTGTCTTTATATTCTGGCTGTCATATTTTGCATTATCCAAGCCATTTTCCTGACTTTCACCATCTGTAGTGCTCTGACTTTCGTCCGCATTTTTCTTGCCATCTTTCTTATCTTCTTCATAATAAATTGTTATCTGTGCGCCCGGCTTGATGAAAATAAGGCTTTCATCTTCAGCAAACAATTCTTTATATACATTGTTATTTTCATCAGAAATATATACATAAGTTTCACCGTCTGTTGTGATGTACTCAATATCAGTAACCTGTATATTTACATTTGGCAAATCATTGTTCATGTCATCGATTGCCTGCTTGTTGCCTAAATTATTTTCCTTCATAAGTTTATTATAAGAAGAAAGCGTATCTCTTTGCGTTGTTCCAGTCGCAACAATGCTGTATTTTTTTACATTTACAAGGGCATACTGTTTTACGAGGTTGCTCTTGTCCTTCAAAACCATGAAATATGTTGGCTCGCCACCTATATTTATGATTGCAGGGAATGAAGCCTTGTATCCTAAATTCTGAACCTGACCTTCTGCTGCGTCCATTGCTGAAAATTCTTCTGCACCTGCTGCCTTGAAGTATCTTGTTTCTCCGGTTCTTGCATTTATCATTACAAATCCAATATTAGATGAATCGTCAATAACAGAAGTTACGCCTGTGTAAATCCATACATCATCATCCATTACCTTGTAGCCATAATCCTCTGTTGTTATTTTACAATCCTTCTGACCTATTATGCTGTTGATGAATCCGTCTGACAAAGTTCCATACCAGTCGAATTTTCTCGTTGCCAAATCACCATCATAAACTCTGTCTACCCACTGTGGCACATTTTTTACATCATAATATTTGCTTTTGCCTGTGCAAGGGTCAAATATGACAACGCCTTTTACGTCTTTACCACCAAACAAGCCTATCTTTGCTGTTAATGTTGGGCAAATATAATATGGATTTCCATCATTATCTAATTCAAAATAATATCCTTCAAAAATTGCTGTAGGATATTCAAATCTAAGTTTTCTTTGTAATTTATCATTAAATCGTGCTGAAGAAGTATACTTAATTGGTTTGTCTAATTTTATATATTCTGCTTCAAATTCCACAGGGTCTACCAAAACATATCCCGGTATACCATTTTTTCTGTTGTTAAACCATTTGAAAAAATCTGCATACTCTAGCGTTGCTACTTTCTTTGGCTGTCCATTGTAATCTATCTGGTTGTAATCCTGATTAATTACATACTGACTTACAAGGTCTGATAATGAGCCAATTGCTCTTTCGCCGACAACTCTTGCACTCTTTGTATCCATAAGCGCAATATCATTGACTGTGTCTGTCTGGGCGATTTCATCTTCAAATTTGCATTCTTTCACTTTGATAAGACTTGAATATCTTGAAGCGTTAAATATTTCTAAAGATGTTAATCCGCCAATCACTACCACAACCACGCCAATTGCGATAACAGCCGTTACAATTTTTGATACTATTGTTACACTTAGCTGCTCAATATTATTTTCCTTACTGCAAAAAAATGTTGCAATCAAAAACAATAGTACAAAGAATCCCTGAAAAATCCAGCTTCCTATATCATGTATGTTAAGTGGCGGTAACAAAATGTAGAACGCAATAAATTCTAATATTGCTACTACTATTAGTGCTATAATCGTTTTTGCAACCGATGTTTTTTCAGTATAATTTTTCAACATTAAATATTCCTCCATATATATAAACCTTCAGTAAATAAATTATTCCTGTATTTTATTTATTCTTTATTACAATAAACTATTCTTATCATTTACATTAGATCTTCGTTGTAATGAGCTCTTCCTCCTCCGATAAATTTCGCTCTGCTTCGTGCAGCAATTACCCTTGCCTGACCTATTATATTATTTTCCATTTTAACAGGTACAGCCACTTTCTTTATGTGCATTCCTATTAAAGTTCCACCGATATCAATCCCTGCATTTGCCTGAATTTCTTCTATAGCTATAGGATCTTTAAATGTGTTATATGCTGTAGTTCCAAATGAGCCACCTGCTTTTGGCTGCGGTACAACATTTACTTCATATGCATTTGGCACAGCCTCACGCTCTACTATAATCGCCCTGTTCAAATGTTCACAGCACTGTGCAGCAAGATAGATTCCTCTTTCCTGAGTGACCTTATAAATTCCTTCAAAAACTGCTTCAGCTACCTGAAGATTTGAGTTTGTTCCTATTTTATCTCCACAAACTTCACTTGATGAACAACCTACTACTAAGATTTGTCCTTTTTTTAATTTACCTGCATCACATATTTCATTGGCAACATTTTCTGCCTGTTTTCTAATTTCCTCGTACATAAAAATCGCCTCCTGTTTTCTACGAGTGATTGTACTCCTTTATTATATAAAAAATCAAGGAGTTACCGCAACTAAAATTACAGCAACTCCTTTTATATTTATTATTAGCTTAATAATTTGTTATTTAGTTAACTTTTAATACGCTCTTAAATGCATTGCTTGCGTTTAAAACTTCAACTAATACAAGTCCTAATACAAGGCATGTAATTCCCTGAACTCCATTACTTGGAATTGAAGCTGCTGCTGTCATTCCGTATCCTAAAAGTGTGCTTTCATATAAGAAGTAACCGAATACCATTACTAACTCAGCTACTACTGCACTAACTGCAAATGCCAAATGCTTATTTGCCTTTGCAATTATCTTAAATAAAAGAACTGCTACAATACCCATAAGTGCTTTAATAATAAATGTTCCAGGTACATATGTTGTGTATCCTGCAATTAAATCAGCAAGTGCCGGTCCTAATCCTGCTGCGGCTGCTGCAAAGAAAAGATTTTCATCTACTAATTTGCCTTTTTTGTTGCCTACATAAAATGTTCCTAATACCCATGCTGCTAATAAAACTACTGTATCACCAATGTTAACATATCCTGATGTTCCAATAGTAGGGATTCTGATAATCATTGTTGCTACGCATCCAAGTGCAGCAAACATTGCAGCTAAAACTAACTTAACAATTTTTTCAGTTGAATTGTTCATAATTTTCCTCCTGTTTTAATCAGAAATATAAAACCTTGTTAAATCTGTGATTAAACCTTTTGTTTATAGTTTCAAGGTTGTTTAGGCTTGTGAGTTGACTAAGCCTAGAATTTATTTCCGATTTTTTTCTTTTTGTATATTTTTATTTATATAATTCTTACAAAAAGTAATTTTATCAATATATGGTATTAGATAAATAGTCAGTTTTAAGGTGATTGATAATACCAGATTGTGATAGGAGTACTTTATTTTTTGATTTGTACCATATATGACTTGTTTACACTTATATGGCACACTTTTTCGCCGTCGGTTATTCTGCTTGAATCTATACTGAACCCTGGGATGCGACCTCATCCTGTCCATCTTTGCATAAAAAAAGAAATCTTATTGCTAAGATTTCTTTAAATAGAGAGGCGACAACCAGATTTGAACTGGTGATAGCGGTGTTGCAGACCGATGCCTTACCACTTGGCTATGTCGCCATAAAATATAGAACTATTACATTATAGCAACTGTTCTTTTTTCAGTCAAGAATAATTTCTTGAATGACTCCAAGGGGATTTGAACCCCTGTTACCGCCGTGAAAGGGCGGTGTCTTAACCGCTTGACCATGGAGCCTTAGTGGATTTTTCCAATCCACTTTTTACAACTTTTTTAATTTATCAAATAGTATCGTGTTTGTCAACAATTATTTTCAATATTTGTATTATTTTAAATATTTTTAATATTTATTTTCTATATTATTCTCATTTGTTCACGACGCTTACTGATATTTTTATCATTTCCATAAATATTTATCCGCAATATCTACTGATATTCTTCTCATTTTCCTAAATATTATGCAAGAAGATTGAGGTTATTTAAAAACATCTGAATTGCATTATTGTCGTATATCAGACTTAAAAATACGCTATTTCCAATTGCATCGCATGCCTGCTGTCCCCAACTTGTTGCACTAAATGCTGTAATTATTATACATGCAATCCAAAGTACAAAGACTGCTTCTATAAGTCCGATAACAGCTCCGCCTCCTTTATTTAACATATTTATTCCCGGAAGCTTTGATATTATATCAAGCAAATGAACCACCAGCTGAACCAGCAGCGTCAAAACAACAAATAGCAAAATAAATGTAGATGCATTTAACACAGAATCTATCAAATATTCTGCTACATACTGGCTAAAATTTTCTACACCTAATTCTATGTAGCCATCAGCATTATTATTCTTAATTAACGATTCCTTTACACTTTTTGGCAACGGTAAACTGTTAATTGTATTTTTCTGAGCTGTTTCTCCGGTCTGGGAAATGCTGTCTGATACATCTACTATTTTTTCATCCACATATTGTGTAACCTGCTTTGAAATTGCATCATACACCGGAGTTGTTTCTATAAAATCTTTCGTAATTGGTGTTAATATCTGAACTAAAATTAAAACTATTAACATCGATGCCAACGAAAATATCATCTTTATCATTCCTCTATGTTGCCCAATAAATATCATAAGTGCGATAAATACTATTACTGCAACTGTTAATATTGTTTCCATTTTTCCTCCATTTATTTTCATCTGTAACTTGTAACAGTTTATTTATTCTTCTGCTGTCTGTTTATTCTTTGTAACCGGACTCTTCAAACTATATCTGAGACTGATTTCTTCTATCTTATTTTTTGTCATAAGCAAAAATGTATTTGTACTTTCCATAGGAACTATCGCGTCTAACTGTTTTGTAAATACGTGTTTAAATTTAACCACGCCTTTAAGGGATATCAATTCACATGTAACGTCGTCATACATTAGCACGTTTTTTCCTGCAAATTTGACATGGTCCAAATTCATCTCTATTTCCTTAGACATGATTTTTTCTCCACTCAAAGAATACACTTCCATTTTATATGGAGTATCCCCTTTTGAGTTTTCAAATATAAGTCCTACATATTTTTCATTATAAAATACCTTTTGTATTTCTTTATCAAATTTTATTTCTTTTCTAATTGTTGGCTTTTCTTTCATCTTATATATAGTAAGAACATTATCACCAATCGCTATCGCATCTTCATTTGACACAAAATATACTGCAGGTACTATAGTTTCTCCATATTGATTAAATGTGCCTACCACTCTGTCAACTTCGTCTTTACCTACATTTGAAAAGTTATAGAAAATTACCTGATTTTCAGTACTTCCTTCCTTAATTGATAAGTACGATGTCATCATTTTCTCACCATCATTTGAAATTGAAAACGATAATGGGAATCCATTTTCACTAAGCAATGATTTGTGTGAAACGATAAGATTTCCTTCTTTATCATATAATTCAATATAATTTGCACTTGCTTCTTCTAAAAGTGCCGCAACCACACCCTGCTGTGCCACTTCAATTTTAATTATAGGATAACTTGTGTTTACTTCACCGACTTTTCCTTTTTTATTGAAAATGTAAATAGTATTACTATTCTTATCCGCTATCGCTAAATAATCTCCGCAAACGTCTACTATTGGTGATTTCATTTCGTACGCTTCGTTCCAAATGGTTTCTGTTCCATTGATGTACGAAATTCCATCGTTACTATATTTTACTACAAATTCGCCAAACGCCTGATACTGGCTGTTTGTTCCTGTTTCTATCTTTATTGTCTTTCTGACTTTGTAGTTATTGTATGTGCGATAAACACAAAATAAATATATTGCTAAAAGTAATGCGCATACAATTCCAATTATTGTTATTACCTTTATTTTTAGATTTCTTGATTTATCTTCCCGTGATTTTTCTGACTCAATTACTGTATCAGGTCTAATCACTCTGAGTTTTCTTCTTTTCTTTGCTAACTTCACTTTTCTTACTTCCTGTACCTTATCTGCGTTTCAGTTTTCCTCAATTATATTCTTTTATACTTCAATGCACAATGTACATTTTATTCAGATTATACAATATATATTTTTTTATGGCAATTTTATCTGCTGACCTTCTATTATTTTGTAATCGTCTCCTATTCCGTTAAAAGCCTTTATTCTGTCAACCATATCACTATTTCCATAATATGTCATACTGATATCATATAAGGTTTGTCCGGGAGTTACTGTATGAATTGCTCCTCCATATATGCCTGCCTGTACATTTGTTGATTTGTTTTGTGGTTCAGTTTCCGTTCCTGTTCCATCATTATTTGGTTGTGATTGGGCATTATCCTGTATATCGGATTGTGTGTTTGATGAATTATTCTGCTGCGTTAATCCGCTATTATCCTGTGATTCAGATTGCTGCGTCTGCGATAAATTATCATTCTGCATATCATCTGTCTTAGGTTGTGATGAATTTTGTCCATCATCTGAATTGGTCTGTGAAGAATCATCGTTCTGCCCATTTTCAGATTGCTTTTGCTGTGTATTCTTTTTGTCATTCTTTTCTTTCTTACTATCAGATTTTGTTTCGTTGTTATTCTCCGTGCTTTCTGATGTTGATAGTGAATCTATTATCTGATTTACTGCCTGAGAATTTTTGTTGTCATTTATATTTTCCAATGATGTTTTTATATTTTTTAATTCACCATAATTATTTAGCATAACAATTGTTGACAGTAAAAGAGCAATTATTAGCAAACCACTGATTCCAACCGCTACTTTGCTGACTTTGCCTGAATTTTCACTTCCATTTTTATGTTGGTTTTCAATTTCTTTTTTTCTTTCACTTATAGCTTTTCTAAGCTGAAACGAATCCGAAATTCTGCTGTTTTTTTCTGCAATGCGTTTCTGCTTATTTTTTACATTTAATTTTTCAGGTGTTTCCGTTTTGTTATCAACCTGCTTATTAGCATATATGTCCTTTTTCTTTTTTCCTAAAATGTCAGGCATTTCTATCGTCTGCCCGCTCTTTGTGTTTGCCTCCTCATCGTTTTCTGATTTTTGATTTTTACTTTTAGACGAAGCTTTATTCATTACAACGCTATGATTTTCATTTTCTCCATTATATTTATTTGCCTCTTCTTTTATTAATTGTTCATCATTTTCCTTTATTATTTTACCATCTGTTTTTTTATTATTTTTTATATTTTCCTTAAGATTTTCATTGATACTATTTTTATTTTGTTCCCTCTCCCTCACATATTTTTTCATTTTCTCATTTTTTTCATAATATATGTAATAGCCGCTTTGTCTGTTCAAATTTCCATTTTCATACACAAAAAATCCATCTTCATTTTCCGTTCTATCACTTAAAAAGCAGACTTTATCATTTCCGGCGAAGTTATCAAGATGTATTTTCTTTATTCCTGACATATCATCTTTTACTCTGTACGGAACAGATATGAACCAGCCCACAATATCGAATTCATCAAAGTATCTTTTTATATCTTTATATAGGTTCGTCCAAATTTCATCGTTAAATATTATGCTGTTTTCGATTACGTCGTTTACTTCTGCCATTCCTTTTACAAATATGTATGAATAACCTTTTACCTTTTTTGTTTCACCAAGAAGAACACCATATCTTATGTTATCTTCATTTTCCGGTTCCTTTTTTAAGTTGCTC
Source organism: Eubacterium sp. AF17-7 (assembly GCF_003461285.1). Classification (NCBI taxonomy): domain Bacteria; kingdom Bacillati; phylum Bacillota; class Clostridia; order Eubacteriales; family Eubacteriaceae; genus Eubacterium; species Eubacterium sp. AF17-7. The sequence goes on from NZ_QTWU01000018.1 coordinate 43,981, forward strand.
ATTACATAATCTTCTACATATATTTTCTTTTTAGAATTGTTGTCACCAATTTGGCGAATGTTTTTTGGCAACCTTACTTCACTTTGTCCTTTGGATTCTTTTCCATTATAAACCATCTCTATCATGAGCCCTCCTCTACATTTATTTCTTGTAGAATATAGCACATGAAAAAAGCACAATTTGTCAAATTAGGTTTTGTAAAAATATATGTAAAAATTCTTTTGCGACATTCATCGAAAAAATGCGGTTAACTGTGATGGGGCCTTTATTTATAAAAAGCTTATCACTGTCAACCGCATTTTCTTCTTATGTTTATATTAATTATGTATGGTTTAATGTATTCCCGACTATTTGAGACTTAAATGTTATTTCTTTTAATCACTATACAAATATACCCGGCTTAAATTATTTGTTCTACATATCCATAATTTCGCTAAATACTTTACCTAAGCTGTCATTAATAACTAAATCTGCTCTTGAATCTCTTATTGTCATTGTCTTATTAATTAATACAAGCTTGTCCCCTTTGTAATAATCAATAAGCCCTGCTGCAGGATATACTATAAGGGAAGTTCCTCCTATTATAAGAACGTCTGCTTCCTCTATTGCTTTAATAGCCTTCTCAACGATTTCTTCGTCAAGTCCTTCTTCATATAAGACTACGTCAGGCTTTATATCTCCACCACATTCGCAATGTGGAACACCTTCTGAATTTTTTACATATTCAAAGTCATAAAACTTTCCACACTTTTCGCAGTAGTTTCTCATTACAGAGCCATGAAGTTCATATACAACTTTGCTTCCTGCCATCTGATGCAATCCATCAATATTCTGAGTTACAATTGCTTTTAATTTACCCATCTGTTCTAATTTAGCAAGAGCCTTATGTGTGACATTAGGCTGCGCACCTTCATATAACATACGATCTTTATAAAATCTGTAAAACTCTTCTTTATTCTTCATATAGAAAGAATGACTAATAATTTCTTCCGGTGGGAATTTGTATTTCTGGTTATAAAGTCCATCAACACTTCTAAAATCCGGAATACCGCTTTCTGTTGAAACTCCTGCACCTCCAAAGAAAACAATATTATCACTTTCTTCAATTATTTGTTTTAGTTGTACAACCTTATCCTCCATCTTATGGTTCTCCTGACTTTTTAACATATAATATAGACCATTATACCATTTTTCTTTTATTATTCCACAACAAATTCCATATCAGCTAACATTATTATATCCCCTAACTGAAACATTACCTGCGTATGTGGCTTTAATTTTTCGCCATTAACAAAAGTTCCATTAGATGAGTTTAAGTCTTCTATATAATATCCATCCATTTCTTCATATATTCTTGCATGAACTCTGCTTATAAACTGCTCTTCTAATTTATAGTCTGAACTTTTCCCACTTTTACCTATAATGCATGGAAATCCATTTGGAATTATTGTTACAGGATTTTCTATGTCAGTACTCCTTAGTAAAATACCTGTACTATGAACATTTGATGTAAGAAGAACCGTAGCCTCTTCATCAATAGAATCCATTTCTTTAACAGGCATTTCACTTGCTACAAATTTTTCAATATCATCAAATCCATCCGTCTCCTCTAATTTTATAAAATTATTTTCTAAAAGTTCTTCTCTTTTCTTTGGTTTACTTCTTTTCCAGAATTGCCACCATTTCTTACTCTTTGTGTTTGTTTTTCCATTCTTATTTTTTGCACTATCCTTTATATTTTCCTTTATTTCTTTATTCTTTTTTCTATTTTTTTCTTTTTCTTTTTTCTTATTTGCCCTTTTCTCTTTTTGTTTTCTTTCCTTTTCGTTTTTATTGCTGAATCTTTTATTTATATTGTCATTTTCAAAATCTGTACTATCAAAATATTCGTCTGCATCTTCTTCTATAATATTATCCAAATCTTCCAAGTCATCATTTTGCTTTTCATTATAATAATTGGATTTTTTAGCCTTTTCATATGAATACTTATTAATATTATTTCCTGGCATTTTTATATTTTCAGCTACATATTCTTTTAGCTCTGTAATTGTAAAATTCTCTGATATTATTTTCTGTTGCAGTCCATAACCTATTACAACCGCTTCCCTATCATTATGATTTAAAAGTTCTAACAATTCTAAAAAAAGTCCGTTCAGACCTTCTTTCATTCCCTGCTCAGTAAATGGATAATAGCAAAAATTATATACTTTCTTTTTTGAATCCCAGTAAATCATGTCCATATCAAAAACTATATTGTTAATATCAAGCAAATATTCCTTCATAGATTTTGCTACTATCGCCATACTGTTTATAAACTGTTCAATATCTTTGGCTCCTACTTTATTTTTTACAAATAAACTTCTCATGGAATTTTTTGACGTTATATCATAATAGAATTGGTTTTCATTATTAATCTTCTTTATATTTATACTTAAAATTCCTTCTATTTTATTATTAATCAACATCTGAAGTTTGTAGTCATTTTCCACGTCCTTCTGATTTCTTATAATCATATAATTATTTATTCCGTCTTTCTTATAAGATATTTCCATTCACACCCTCAACTTTCTTTACCTGCCTTTATCAATTTGCTTTAGAATCAATAACTGCCTTGCAAATATACATCTTTTGCTCATCCATATTTTTCTCTATTTTAATTTCTATATCTTCATCATTATCCATAATATTTTTTATCCATCTCATTTGAAAATTATATTTACTTTCTATCGTAACCGCACTTTTATTTACCTTTTTTATCTTATTATCCGCTACAAATACCGGTATCGAATCTATAGCTTTTGTGGCTAACCTTTCCATTTCTGTTTTCTCATTTTTATCATACATTTCTATGCATTTACCATAAACATATACCTTTGTAACAACTATGTCATGAAGATAAAATGCCATAAATAAAGTAAACGCCAGCATTAAAAACACCATTGGCATTACAAGGCTTGCTTCTATTGTCATTTCACCTTTTAACTTAGGTTTTTGTTTTAAGTCTATAAATTTTTGCTTTAAGTTTATCATTTTTCCATAAACTTCCACCCTATCCTCCACCCTCTTTTTATATTTCATCTTACATTCTCACCCTCTTAAATTATTTACTATCACACATATTTGTCCTATTAGTAAAAATGGAGCTAACGGAATTGTTGTTTTCTTATTAGACAAAACTTTAAATATTGCTATTAATGAAACAAAAATAAAAGCCCATACCAATGCTGAAAGTAAATACACTACATTCATAAATAATCCTAATGTTATTATCATAATTCCATCCCCAATTCCTATTTGCGACGAGAAAAGCATACTTAAAATCAGAAGAACTATTCCCGGCATTAATGCAAATATCAGCCCCTCCATATTTCCATTTAAGTAAAGCAAAGCATACGCAATACCAACTATAAAAAATATTGTGCAATATATTAAATTTAATTCTTTCTTTTTAATATCCATTATCGTGCATCCACATAAATACACTCCACTAATTATCCAATTTAACATCTTACTCTATTGTTTCACACTGAATTAAAATTTACATACGAACAACTTACACTATGTTTAACATCCTATTCTGTTGCTCCACACTTACTACATGCATTTTTCGTTTCTACCTGAGAAATATCTAATGTAATTACCCTTCTTGTAAGTCCTCTGCAATTTATGTCCGTGTGATATTTCTTTCCTTCCTTCGTTATAAAAACCACTTGGCTATCAGCTATTTTTTTATTCACACAAATACTGCATGCTTTATATTTACTCCCGCTACCGGTTCTTCTTTGTGTCATTTCCAAATAAGAAGTTTTTTCTATGTTTAAATTTAAATATGTACAGTCAATATTTGTGTGATAAACTTTTCCTCCATCCGTCATATAAACAAGGTTCAACTGTTGTGTTAAGTCACGTCCTGTCCATGCCTTCATTCTTGCTCTTTGAACAATTTGAATCTGATTGTCTTTAGAAAAATAGGGATATTTATACCTTGAAATAGCTATTATGTCTACCAGACCATCATTCATATCCACTTTACTTTTACTCAAATCAACCAGCTTTTGAGCACTATTTTTCACACCTATTTCTTTAACCAGTTTTCCATATAAATAAGCTACACCCATTACATTTTCCTGACAAAATTTATTATTGTCCTGTCCTATTTCGTCATTGTCTGCATCAGCATTTTTATTTTCATATTCTTTAAATTTACTGTTAATGCTTTTCCGTGTTTCTTCCCCGTTTTTGTCATTATTTGTAATATTATTCGCAATTTCCAAATAATACATTTTCTTTGCTGTATCCTTTGCAATATTATTTATATTCATCTGCATAGAAACCTGCCAGTTAAACATCAAAATAAAATGAATCATTGCAAAAGATGCATATAAAAATACTGACATGGCAAGCGCCGCCTCAATCGTTAATGAGCCCTTTAAATTATTTGAACTTTTTATATTACATGAGTTATTTACATTATGTGAGGCAAATAAAAATACCCTTTTTCCAGACAAGTTATAAAATTTACGCTTTTGCACTTGGAGAGATGCACATTTGTTATTATTTTTATTTTTTATTATTGTTTTATTTGGCTTTATTGTTCTTATGAAAAAGGGCATTATTATTTACCTCACATTTATTCTGCTAATCAGATTTTTACAAACTTCTCAACTATCTGTTTAAATTTATAATTCTTAATATTGTTTTCTATGTTCAACGTTGTTTTTAATATTACGTTCTATGTTCGACGTTGTTTTTAATGTTACGTTTTATGTCTGACGTTGTTTTTAACATCGCGTTCTATATTCAACGTTATTTTTAATGTTGCGTTCTACATTCAACGCTATTTTTAAATCAGTACTCATATTCCATCTTGGTTTTATAAACATAACTTTCGTTATTGTTACCTATAAAATGTGACACTATTGGTAACGACGTAAATACCGGTTCTATTCTAAGATTTGCTTCAACTTCACACATTCCAAAACACTCTGAAATTAAAAAATCCTTATTATATCTTTTTTGCATATTTACCTGCACTAAATCCATAGTTCTAAAAACAGTATTTTTTGTTTTCTGTGTCATAATCATTGTCTGCAAATACTGTGTATAAGTTAACCCTGTATTGTTTTTACGTCCGTCTTCAAATGTCCCGATATTTTTTATGCTGCTATTCCAGTTTTCACTGTTTTTCACTATCGGTACTTTTTCTCCATTTAATAACTGCCTTACATCAATAACCGCTTCTGTCAGTGCCCACGCCTCTATTATTACTGCCTGAGCAACCGGCGTTAAAAATGGCATTCCAATAGCCGTGGCTACTGTTTCAGCCAAAGTTGTTATTTCCTTCATCTTTTCGCCATCCGTTATTAAATACGCTCCATTTGATAAATTTCTAACTTCAACTAATTTTTTAATAGTCTCTGTAAGATTGTCTTTATCATTTAAATTCCCATTTAAAATGTACTCCATTTCGTACTTTAAGGCTGTATCATCATTTCCATATTCAGAAATTTTTGCATAATTGTTAAAGTACAATTCTATATACTTCACAAAGATTCCTTTGTTTGTAATATCCTTTATTAAATCTGCTTTCTTATTACCATCTGTTTCTAATGTTGTTGGCAGATTTAGATTTCTTATCTGCATTGTAGATATATTGTTTACATCCTCTAAAACAATTCCTAATACACCATCGCTTATTAAACTTTTTGCTCTTTCATATAAGTTTTTTTCTTCTTTAGCATCGCCATTAGAATTTCCTTTTTTTAGATCCCATAAACCTTTTTCAATGCTTTTTACCTTATCAAGCAATTTTTCTATTTCACCGATATTACTTTGATTAATATCTGCATCCACATTTGAAGCTGTCATTATTTCTTCTATTGAATTTTTTATTGTTTTCAAACTTTCTCTATCTACTTCTATATAATCCTCATATCCTGAAAAATCGCCATTCATTTCTTTTTCTATAGCATTTTTATTTTCAACATATGTATCCATATCTGTTAGAGTTTTTGATATTAAAGTGTCCTCTATTTTCAACACGCTTTTTAGTTTCTTATATTTATTCCAAAACTTCTTAACCTTTTTATTGTGAATATTTTGGTTCTGGTTTTGACCTGTTATATTTGCTGTTATATTTGCTTTTAAATCATCAAATTTCTGAAACACCGCTGACATTTTTCCCTTTAACTTTTCTGTTTTTTTCAATTCGTCAATCTGAGTGTTTATTTTTTCTACGATTCCTATCATTTCTTCTGAAACATCATTGGCTATATTTGTAACATTACTATTTTCTTTTATTTCATTACATGTTTCCTTATTATTATTTTCTTCTTCGGAATCGGAAATTAATTTATTAACAGCATCAATTCCCACAATATATTTTGCATAATCAACTACTTGTTTTACAAATAAGTCTCCTTCTTTATCTGTGGCGTATTTTTGTTTTAAAATATTTACACTTTCTATCTCCATATTTGAAAAATCATAATTTTTAAAATCTAAATCTGCCATATTTATATTATCCTGCATATATCTTGTAACCTGATTACCTAACGGCTCCTGTTCCCATGCAAGTAATATTCCATAATCCTGATATAACTGTTTTCCATATCCTGCAAAAACGGATTCAACTGCCATATATGTTGCAGCTTTTCCTTCCATTTGCGAAACACTTATTCTTGCTGACTCAATTACAGTACATACAACAACTATAACCACAGTTATAACCAGGCTTAAAAATATAGTTACGCTTGCTTTTAATCTCATTAAAACTTGCCTACTTGAGTTTTTATTGAAGTAAATATTCCATCTGCAATATCTCCTATCTGTTTCTTAAAAATTAATGCAAGTCCAACTAAAACCAATATTATTAAAATAACTTCAATTACACCCATACCTGACTCATCTTGTCCAAAATCTACTAAATTTCTCTTTAATTTTTCTATTAAACCTCTCATATATTTCTCCCATTCCTACATTATTTATGTTGCTATCCTGTTTTATATTTTTATTGACATAAGTGCCGGAGCCACGACAATTCCCATTGCTACAATCAACATTATTATCATTGGTCCTAACAGTTTCGTTCCGGCTTCCTCTCCTTCTTTTAATGCCTTATTTTTTCTTTCAATTAACGCATTATCCATTTCCTCCTGCAAAGCTACTGCCATTTCTCTTGTTCCACGTTTAATGTTCTGTTGTAAAATATTTGCCAGTTTTATATAGCAATGAATTCCGCTTCTTTTTCCATATTCACTAATAGCCTGCTGTTCATTAATACCACTATTCATTGCATTTAATGTATAATCCAGTTCTTCATATGCATATCTATAGCCTAAATTCAAATTTCTTTTATACTCTGCAACAATTCTTTCCAAACCATTTCGTATCGACATGCCGGCACCATTGTATAAAAGCAGCTTACTAATAATTTCCGGATAATCCCTTACCATCTGGCTTTCCCTCTTCTTTAAATTTTTGTCCAGATTTTTGTCTTCAAAAAAGAATATTGCAATAGCAAAAATCAGCCCTATAATTATAAATTTATCTGCAACGGTGTCTACATCACTATAAAATTCAATACTTTTACCATTTATTTTTCGGGGTAGTTTTATAGTTTTTTCATACAGATTTTCATCTGCTATTTCCTGAACCTTATCCTGTACTGAATCAATTTCATCATTCCCGGTGATATGCAAAGGAATTTCATATATTATCGTTACATCCTCTAAAGACAAATAACCTGTAAGTTTTACATCATCGCCCTTATCATTTATTTCCTTAATAATTTTTCCTGATGAATCAATAACATCTTTTTTATCAATTTCCCATCTTATATCAATTTCCTTATCATCATCAGTTGTTATTAAATTCAGTTTTTTCGAAATGTTATTAACATTTTTGTTCTCACCTAGAACTTTTTTTAATATTTCCGGCTTTTTTTTATCAAGTTGTTCATAACATTCATCAATAGTCAGACTTTTTTCTGCAGCGTTAACAGTTATTTCTTCACTGTTATCTTTACCCTTTACAATGAGTGAATACTCTTTTTCTCCCTCACCCGGATTATTTCTTTGTATTTCTGATAATTTATTTTTTGTTTCTCCATATTCATTAACACCTATACCCAATCCAACAATTAAAACTATTACTAATACAGCGATACTATTCGCTATCTTTTTACTCATATACAAATATCGGTATTCATCTATGTCTTCCCTGACATATAGTTTCTTTAATTTTGAATCACTTTTTTTATATAGGTTTTTGCATTTTTTCACAACAAATTTATCATTTATCCAAAAACATAATCCATAAAGTTTTAACAAAGGATGCTCGTCCTTATCCAACTTATTTTTTAGTCTTTTTCTATACTTTATTTTGTATCTTCCTGTCACTAATAAAAGTATAAGTAAAATTACTAAACCACTACTACATAACACTATACCTGCCATCTATTCTCCAATTTCATTCGCTATCATTTTCCCTGATATCTAACAATCTATATTTCATTACCATAATCCCTCTTTCCAAAATCATTAAATCTCAACCTCAATAATCTTCAATAAAATAATTAAATTTCAACATCCATAATTCTTTGTGCCCATACGATTGCCAGTACATACGCTATTAACCCGATTGTCATAATGCCTTTTCCCATCCATGTTTCATACATAACATTTAAAAATCCCGGTGAAGAAATCAGCATATATCCAATTAAAATAACGGGAACTGTACTCATTATTTTTTGTTCATATTTTTTTCCGTTTATAGCTACTCTTATTTCCTCTTTTACTTCTGATTTCTGTCGTATATTATCAGCTACGTTTTTTACAACATGAATCATATTTCCACCTTTTTTCTGCGCTATTTCAAATACGGCTACAAACAAATTTAAATCTTCTATATTTGCCCTCTCTGCAAAATTTTTTAACAATTTTTCTAACGGAACATTTAATTTAATTCCTGATAATATAATCCTTAATTCCTGGCAAATATAACTGTTATAACCATGCATTCCCAACATCTCTTTATAACTTTCTTTTAATGCTGTTACTGAAGATGCGCCTGCACTCATCGCATCAGCCATTCCCATTAGCATATCTTTAAACTGCGCCTCTAATTTTTCTTTACGCTTTCTTTTTAATTGCAATTTTTTAATTCTTAAAATAACTATTATTAAAGGTGATAAAAGCACTGCATATAAATATTTGCCATAAAATAATTTGGCAATCATAAGCACACATACTATCGCCATTATTAGATAATTAAATAACTCTTTCCTGTTAAACACATACTTTTCGTAATCCATTTATACACCTATATTTCTATTCCATGTGCTGCTAATTTTTCATTATTTTTTAGTTTCTTTTCTGTTTTTTCCAAACTACCCTGCACAATACCATTTCTTTCACCTGTTTCCTTATATACATATAATGGTTGAAGTTTTATTTTTTCATTTTCATCTTTCACCATCTCGTGTATTGTCATAACTTTTCGTGTCTTATCCCTTAATCTTCCCAAATGAACCACTATATCTATTGCTGCTCCAATCTGTGATTTTATTGCTTCAAGTGGTATATCAATTCCTGTCAAAACCATGTTTTCAAGTCTGTACATCATATCTTGTGCAGAATTTGCATGACCTGTACACATTGAACCGTCATGCCCTGTATTCATGGCCTGAAGCATATCCACCGCTTCTGCTCCTCTTACTTCTCCCACGATTATTCTGTCCGGTCTCATTCTCAAAGCTGTCTTTATTAAATCTCTGATTGTTATTTCATTTTCACCCTCAGTATTCGCCTGCCTTGTTTCCATTCGTACCAAATTATCAGTATTGAGCAATTGTAATTCTGCCGAATCCTCTATCGTAATAATTCTCTCATCCTGCGGAATATAATTGGACAATGCATTTAAAAATGTAGTCTTGCCTGAACCTGTTCCTCCACTTATAAAAATGTTGTATCCACCCTCTACAAGTTTTTTAAGAAAATCGGCTGCCTCTTTTGTGATAGAACCCCATTTAATCAAATCTTCCATTGTTATCTGGTCAGCCGGAAATTTTCTAATTGTTACTGCGGCTCCATCAATCGCAACAGGGGGCAAAACCACGTTTACTCTTGAGCCGTCAGGCAATCTTGTATCCACTATAGGATCAGACTGATTTACCCTTCTATTTGTTGCTGAAACAATCTGCTGAATTACGTCCTCTAACCTTTCTACCGAAGGAAATTTCCCATCTATTTTTACAATTCGGCCAAATTTTTCTGCATAAATATTGTCCACTCCATTAATCATAATTTCAGAAATATTATCATCTGCCAAAAGTTCCTCTAAAATTCCAAGTCCTCTGATTGAATCATACAATTGTCTATGTATCTCCCATCTGTCATAAAGTGGCATAAGTCTGCACTTGGCAACTCCTGCAATAACATAATCAATTATTTCATGAAGCTCTTCATCATTAGGATTTCTTGTCATGTCTATCTCTTCAATTATTTTTTCACGCAATTCTTCTAAATCAACTTTTGTTTTCAAGCCACTTCCTCTTTTAACAGTTTTCTTATAAAATCACCTAAACTACCCCAAATCTGCTTATCAAAATAATCTTCATCCCATTGGTTTTCATTACAAATAGGCAATTTTACCTTAACAATCTTATCTAACAACTCTTCCTGCTCTGTTTTAAATATAAATTCTTCAAATTCAGATATTTTCATTAGCGACATTCTGTCATCATTCATTGGCATATAAATTACGTTGCAAAACTCCAACACTTCATAAATGTCTTTAACCATATTACTTAAATCTAAAATTATCGTCTTGTACATTCCTGAATTAATAATTGCCTGTATCATTCCCAGCCAAACGCTACTGTCTAAACTTCTCAAGTCATTAGAAAACATTGAAGGCGGTATGTAATCCATTTCATTTATGCTGTTAACTATCGCTTTAAGTTTTAATGGTAACGACTCCGGATTCTGCTTGTAAAAATACATTAGGTCAGACAAATCTCCGCTGTATTCTTTATTAAAAATCTTTGACAATGCTGAAAACTCTTCCATATTTATATACAGGGTTTCTTTCTCTTTCGCTAAAACCTGTCCTAAAGTAATTGCAAATGTGGTCTTTCCACTTCTGCCAATTGGCGAATACACTCCAATTACTTCAACATCATCAACCAAAACTGACCCGACGCCTTCCGCAGTGCTTATATCGACATAATAATTTATTACTTCTCTTATAATATTTTCTGAAGATTGATATTTATAAATCGATGCATAACTTATATATTCGGCAAATACGTTACCATCCGTCAGCAAAATTATCTTTCCAATATTATATTCAGCAATATCATGCGTCATTGCAGTTGCAGATATCAACAAAATATCTATCTCTCTTTTTTCTGCAAATTCCTTAAGTGCCTCTAATTCTGTAAATGCAACCGTGCGAAACGGTATTCCTCTTTTGTCACTTATGTACTCCATAAGCGAATTCGCATAGTTGCTATCAACATCGTAAATTCCCAGCATACCTGTTTTCATTTATTTTGTTCCTTTCTATATACTTTTTGTTGTTTTTAGTGTACTCACATTATATATGCATATTTTCAAATTGTCTATACCTTTTTATATTTTTTTCTATTTTTCTTTTTGAATTTTACTGTTGACTATAAATTTCACTGTGTTATACTGATGTAGTATTGAATACTACATGTTATGTTTTGGAGGTGTCAAATGGCTAAAAGAATTAAATTAGACGACAGAGAACTCCCTGATTACACAAAAGGGGAAGAGATTTTTAATATGGTATCCCACATTGTTGGGGGAGCATTAGGCATAGCAGCTATGGTATTATGTATTATTATGGCAGCTAAACACGGAAGTGCTATCGGTGTAATAAGTAGTATCATTTATGGAATTACTCTTATTGACCTATATGCAATGTCCAGTATTTATCACGGTTTGAAACCGGGCAAAGCCAAAAAAGTTATGCAGGTTCTTGACCATTGCACTATTTACTTTTTAATTGCAGGAAGTTATACTCCTGTACTACTTGTTGCAATGATGCCTAAATATCCTGTTATCGCATGGGTTTTATTTGGTATTGTCTGGGGTTGTGCAGTAGTTGCATGTACGCTTACTGCTATAGATTTAAAGAAGTATAATGTATTTTCCATGATTTGCTATTTAGCCATGGGATGGTGCATCATATTCTTTATAAGACAGACATTTGAAGTTATGGGAATGGGCGGAGTTGTATTACTTGTTTCCGGCGGAATTGCTTATACTGTTGGTGCTGTTTTATATGGGCTTGGCAAAAACCACAGATATATGCACTCTATCTTCCATTTATTTATTTTACTTGGAAGCATCCTTCACTTTTTTGCAATTTTACTTTATGCGTTACCACAATAATTTTCTGACGCTTTAATGTGAATTTTGTCTATTTTTCAATCACGTTATTTTTTATTTTGTCATATAGATATATTAAGAAAATAGTCGGATTTGAAAATGATTTATAATTATATACCCGTTTATATACAGCAAAGTTCACTTAGCGAAGGCTTTTTTATCAAGATGGATTCTTCTTTTTCTAACAAAATTGATTATGTTAAGGAAATGTACCCTAAAGCTTTTGCAAAAATTCAAAGTACTATAGAAGAAGAGTGCGATAAAATGGATTATGTCGGCAGTCCTATGTATGACGAATATCCTGATAAAACCAGACTTTTAGGTATTAGGGATAGAATTTTTGAGATTGTTCATATGGAAAATGCAGCCTGCGAAAATGATGTCTGCATAATATATCCCGAAGATGATTGGTTAAAAGATACAATTATGGTTCTTCTTTTATATGAAATTCAAAGAAGAAATCAATAGTAAATGACGTGCTTGTTTTTACAAGCGATAAAATTTAATTCATATAATACACAAAAACAGGGAGATAAGAACTTTATCTCCCTAAAAAAATAATGATTCGCATTTTAAGCTGCCAAGTGCTCAAAATAAAGGTTCACATTCAAAGTAGTGAAGCACTTAAATTAAAAGTTTGCATTCAAAGTAACGACGTGCTTAAATCTAGCAAGTATTCTTGCCTATTTACATTGTATGCAATTATTATTAATTTTGCCACTATAAATATTCTGCGACTTCACTCCTGAGTTTTTCCTCTATTTCTATTATTTGTTTTGCCATTTCTTTAGCATTTTTTTCAGCTTTTTCATATTGGTTTAAATATTTATGCAAAGATTTAATTCCCATATTGCAACCATCTGTAATCAAATCCGCAATTGTAGCATCTCCGCTTTCCATTGTTGTTTTTACACCTGTTTTCACACGGGACATTCCTTTTGCTATTGGATTTGGTTCTTTTTCAAAAGCTTCTCTTTCATTTAACATATCATGAATTTGATTTCCTAGACTTTCATGATGCGATTTGCTTTCTTCTAGTACATTTTTCAACTGCTGACTTCCTACTTTATCAAGCATATTGTCTATTGACGCTACCGCCATTTTGGTCCCGGCATCGCATTCCTGCAACAACTTTATTGTATCAATACTTTTCATTTTCTAAATCCTTTTTATTTTTATATTAACCAAATTTAGAAAATTTATTAAATTTATCGACGTCTATCATAATGAAAAACAATTTATACTTTGCGTCATTTAATTTGGATAATTCCCTCTTTTGTATTCGCATATCTCTTTTCTATGCAGTTAAAATATGTGCAAATTATAAATCCACTTCTATAATTCTATTTGATTTTTTATAGCGAGTATATTTTACACCTGCAGCGTCCATCATTCGTTTCGACGCTTTTACCCCTGGCGTATCTCCATATTTGTCCTGATCGTAAATAACTTCTTTTATTCCACATTGGATAATTGCTTTTGCGCATTCATTACAGGGAAATAATGTCACGTATATTTTTGCTCCTTCTAAACTTCCACCTCGGTAATTTAATATTGCATTCAATTCACTATGTGTTGTGTAAAAATATTTATTGTCATACGGGCTGTCACTTTCACGATTCCATGGAAATTCATCATCGTCACATCCCACAGGAAGTCCGTTGTATCCCATAGATAAAATCTTATTATCCTGACTTACTATGCATGCTCCAACCTGAGTATTTGGGTCTTTTGAGCGCATCGATGATAAATATGCAACTCCCATAAAATATTCATCCCAGGATATATAGTCTTTTCTTTTATAACTTCGCATACATGTACCTCCTTGTTGTCATAAGCTATACCTCAAGCACTGCACCTCAATTCCGCTTCGCTTCATTTCGGTCGCGCGCCTTCTTCTTTCTAAATAAGCACTGCACCTCAATTCCGCTTCGCTTCATTTCGGTCGCGCGCCTTCTTCTTTCTAAATAAGCACTGCACCTCAATTCCGCTTCGCTTCATTTCGGTCGCGCGCATGCGCGCTATATCAATAAGCAAAAATACGTTTTCTTTTGTGCTAGCACAAGAAAACGTATTTTTACTTATTGATGCAGTGCTTATTTAGTTCCGAATATTCTGTCTCCAGCGTCTCCTAATCCTGGTACTATATAGCTGTGTTCATTTAATTTTTCGTCTAATGCTCCGATAAACATGTCAACATCAGGATGTGCTTCCTGCATTGCTTTTACTCCTTCAGGAGCTGCTATGATACACATAAATTTGATATTTTTTACACCTTTATCTTTTAACATCTGAATTGCTGCTACAGATGAACCACCTGTTGCTAACATTGGGTCTACTACAAATACATCTCTGTTTTCACAATCTTCAGGTAATTTACAGTAGTATTCAACAGGTTTTACTGTTACAGGGTCTCTATAAAGTCCGATATGTCCTACTTTTGCTGATGGAATCATTGCTAACATTCCGTCTACCATTCCTAAACCGGCTCTTAAGATAGGAACTATTGCTAACTTCTTTCCACCTAATTCTTTTACTGTTGTTTTGCAAATTGGTGTATCAATTTCAACATCTGTTAATTCTAATTCTCTTGTTGCTTCATATGTAATGAGCATTGCAATTTCACTGATTAACTGTCTGAAATCTTTTGTTCCTGTTTCCTTTCTTCTTATAATTCCAATCTTGTGCTGAATCAATGGGTGATCCATTACCATTGTCTTTGCCATTTATTACTTCCTCCATCTTTTTTAGCTTAATTTTGGTACTCTTAATTTGTAAACCAATTTTCTCATTAATTCATTCAATGAGTCGTATAACTTACCATATTCCTGTAATTCTCCACCATAAGGGTCCGCAATATTTCCTGACTCATTTATAAATTCTTTGAATGTGTAAACATTCTGTGCCTCCGCATATTCTTCATATACAGTAGGCTTTAAACTTTCTTCAAATACTAAAACTAACACATCTTTTCCAAAGTCCGATTCACTTAATTGTTGTGATGCATATCCCTTTACGTCTAAATCTTTTGCCGCTGCTATCGCTTCAACTTTCTGATTTATCGGCTCCGGGAACAATACAATCAAGCCTCTGGATTCAATCTCAATTGGTTCTATTGGCATCTTCTGTCTTAGAATAGCTGCTGCCAACGGACCTCTTGATGTATCATCTTTCGTTACGAAGATAATCTTTGAATAATCCATTATGCCTCCAAATATACTATAAGTTTATTATGTTATAACCTGCTGCCTTAGTAAGTCTGTTCATAATTGCATCACCTACATTTTTTCTGGAAAATGTTTCTCCAAAAATAAACTGAGCTTCCATCTTATCAAAATCTCTCAGTGCTTTAAACAAATGATTTGCAATTGTTTCAGGCTTGTCCAAGTCCCCTAGTGACACTACAACTACTCCATCATTTACCTTTCCTTCATAAAAATGCTTATTCTGGTCTGATGTAAGTATTCCCGTAACGTATCCCTGTGAATCCTTTTCATTGGCAACTTTAATTATTTCATTCGCAACCTTTTCTTCTTCTCCATCGTACATTCGAAAATCAGCTTTAGGTGCGTAATGCCTATATTTCATACCTGGAGCCTTCGGTCTAAGTCCGTCCGTAGGCTTTGTAAGAATCGCCTTATCCGTTTCTACTTGGTCTATTACTTCTTTTAACATTTCTTTTGTAATAAATCCTGGGCGCAAAATCATAGGCGGCTCAACTGTTACGTCAATAATCGTTGACTCCAACCCCATTCCTACCATTCCACCGTCAATAATCATATCAATTCTGCCATCCATGTCATCAATAACATGTTCTCCTAATGTAGGACTTGGCTTTCCTGATAAATTTGCACTTGGTGCTGCTATGCTAACACCTGCTTCTTTTATAAGCGCCTGTGCAATCGGGTGATTTGGCATTCTTATAGCAACTGTATCCAATCCTCCCGTTGTGTCCTTTGGAACAATATCACTTTTATTAAAAATAAGTGTCATTGGACCCGGCCAAAAAGCATCCATAAGTTTCTTTGCCACTTCCGGAATCTCTTTTACCAACGGTTTAAGCATCTCTTCATTTGCTATATGTGCAATTAATGGATTGTCGGACGGTCTGCCCTTTGCCGCATAAATCTTCTTAGCTGCCTCTTTATTTAATGCATTGGCACCCAATCCGTATACAGTCTCTGTAGGGAATGCTACAAGTCCACCTTCTCTTATTATTTCTCCAGCTTTTTTTATTGATTCATTATCAATATTTTCTGAATTCATTTTTACAATTAAAGTATCCATTTTTTGCCTCTTTTACTGAATTTTTCTAAATTCTACGTAAGCCCATACTCATTTTTTATAATACCATATATAGCACTAAATTACAAATATTATGATGTATTGCAAATGTTTTGCAGGGCATTGTATTTAATGCAAAATTTGCTTTTTCATATAGACTACAGCTTTTATATCAATAATAAAATATTGTTTTTTTGCACTAAAAAATCGGTGCGACAGGATTCGAACCTGCGACCTCTGCGTCCCGAACGCAGCGCTCTACCAAACTGAGCCACGCACCGATTAAAAAAATTTTTTGATTCTTAGTGTATTTATTAAGAACTTTTATATTTTATCATATCTGTTAGTATTTTCAAGTTTTTTGTTACATCCGCATATGCCCTTTCCCTGTTTCCTGCATATGTATACCTTACAATTGTACCATCTGATTCCTTTTCTTCAAGCAGTACCGGATACTTTTTTGTGTAGTCCCACACATACTCTTTTTCCTCTTTTTTCTTTTTGATTAGTCCTGTTGTAATTGTTTCTTTTGTTCTGTTTCCAAGGCCGTCATTTTAATGTGCTGACATTTAATGCAAAATCGCATCATCTCCACAGCACCAAGTGCTATGAAAACAATGCGTTCTAATTTTAAAGAAAAATATCTAATAATTACTTCATATATTATTATACGAAGTAATTATTAAATGTAGCCTTTCATAATATTTCAAATTCCGGTTTTAATGTAACTCATACAAATGCTCATAATAAGCATATAAATCCTAATCACTACAACCTTACTAGGAAAATTCAATTATTCATTAATATTTTAGTATTTTCTAGTCTTGACTTTATCTTTGTGAGAGGATGTGTCAGTTCAACTACATCTCTTTTAGCATAACTCTTCTCGGTATCTCTAAAAAATAAGTAAAAGAATAAACTACTATTACCAGCAGTAAACTCTACTATCATACTCTCCTCTCCATAAACACACACCATTTTCTAAACCACATGAACAAATGAATATGCTACATCCACCATTTAAGAGTTCCGATTTACTTATTATATATTCTATATTATTAGAAATAATATCTCCTTGTAATTTTATTGCTCCAAACTTTGTTGAGTTTTCCACAAAAAAAACATATTTCATTGATTTACATATTACTTTACTTGTATAATTCAAGAAATCTTCTATTTCATATGTTTTTTTACAAACAATATACTTTTTCTGAGTATCCAAATCATCTAACTTAGCAATTATTTTTTCTTGTAATTGTAAAGTAGTATGAATATCATAAAAATCATCAATAGCTATTTCTATTCCATTATTTCTCCATTCTTTACAGATTTGTAGTATTCCATTTCTTCTTTTGGCTTCAACCAATCTTGTTTTATCCATTTATATCTCCATTTCCTATTTAAACCCATTAAAATCCTCTGGGAAATGTCCTGGGTATTGATTATATCTACCTTTACTGAACGGATTTCCTTTTGTAGCATCTGCACCATGAAAATGATTTCCACGTCCCATCTTATCAAAAGGATGTTCTATAATATATTTCTTTTCTCCACTTACATCAAATTCATACACAATTCTGTTTTCTGATGTTCCATCAAACACAAACTTGTGAGTTTTATATTCTGCTGACTTTGGAATACCTGTTGCTTCCTTCGCCTCTCTAAATACTTGTCTTCTAGTAGAACCTGTACCGCCCTCATACGCCACACTTCCGGCTTCATCTGCCATAAACCCTGCTATTTTTCCGCTTTTTGCGGCATTTCGTATTCCTGCCACTCCAAGCCCTGCTCCTGCAAACATGTAGCCGTTTGTTGCTCCGTTTATGACTGCATTCTTAAATTCTGACCTGCTAAAACTTCCGTTTCTAAGTGATGCAACGGTGTAGAATGCTCCGTCTGTTGCCGCTGATATTCCTGCTGATGCAATTACTGTCTCTGCTATCGCAGCCGCTCCTACTCCGCTTGCTCCTGCAATTATTATTCCTGTTGTTCCAACGGCTGCCTTTGCCCATATCGGCATGTTATCTATTTCACAGCATATCCTTGTGTAAAATCCAAGCCCGCCTGTCACTCCGCTCTTTACAACGTTGAAAGCTGTTCTTCCTGCATTTCCAAGTGTGCTTATATATGAACATCCGTCAGGATCTATGTAATACAGCGGATTGTCCCCA
>NZ_QTWU01000019.1:0-58810 GCF_003461285.1 Eubacterium sp. AF17-7
CAAAGTAACAGATTTTTTATATTTAATCTGTCTACTTTAGAGGTATCATATCATTTAGCCTGTCGGATTTTTTACGTGATGAAAATACAGTGGTTTAAATATTAAAGAAAAAATAATCTGAAAAAATAATCTGAAAAAATAATCTGAAAAAATAATCTGAAAAAATACTTTCGTTACTAAAACATATAGATATAAATAGAAGTATATGTTATGGTTATCATAAAATTAGTGTTCGAATAATTTAGTTGGAAAGGAGATTTATATGACTAAAGGAAGAAGTAGAATTACAATTAATTATATTAAAAAAATTGTAATTGCATGTGTAATATGTGTTGTAGGTATAGTTGGAACTATTAATGTAAATGCTGATACAAAAAAAGTTGATATCGTAGTTAATAAGACAAAGACTATAAAAGTGAAAAAGCCAAGCGTAAAAGTAAAATGGACAATTAAAAATAAAAAGATTGTTAAAATAGTAAAAATTAAAGGTAAGAAAAATAATATTTTAAAAATAAAGGGAATAAAAAATGGCAAGACAAAAATTATAGCAAAATATAAAAATAAGAAGAGAGTATTTATTATTAATGTTGTTAATAAAAACAAGAAAAAGAATACAGATTCAGAAAAAATAATAAATAATCAGGACAAAACGCAAAATAGTGAAACAACATCATCACAGAATACTGCAAATATAAAAGTGTCATATGTTAACGATAAAATAACTTTAAAGGATAATCTAATAATTAAATATTCATTGACTAATGGCAAGGGAGTGATAGCACTAGATTATAAAACAGAAAAATTGGAAAAATATATAGATGGAAAATGGGAAATCATCGAAAAGAAAAATGAGTATCAGAATACAATGTATGAGGTTAATGATAGTGAGATGATTAGAAATGCAGATTTGAATAATTACTATGATATTTCAATCGGGCAATATCGATTAACCAATAAAGTTAATGGACAGGAATGTATCGTTAATTTTAATGTATATGAAAATGATACAAAATTTGTTGGTATATTAAAGAATAATCAAATAAATATGAATGATGAATTATCATTTTATGTTTATGCTGTAGGTAATGAAGATAATACATATCCGGGAAGTCTTCAACCGGGAAAACTTGAAATATATGAGGATAATCAGTGGAAGAACATTGAATTGAGTGACGATGCAAGATTTCCGGAAATTATAATATTGATTGAAAATTTAAGACCGGGATATTTTAGTATTCCTATATTCCAGGATTATGTAGGACTACATTCCGGACACTATAGATATATTCATACAATAGAAGGAATAAATATTCCTATGGAATTTGACGTTTTATAATACATTTTTCTAGTATAATAAATAGAAAAATAGCACGCTTAATAATTGCTGTAGTAAAAAATAGTTGAAATAATAATAATATTATTATAAAATAAAACGTAGCGTGGTAAAACACAATGAACTGTTAGGAGGAAATATTATGATAGCAGCAGGCGATTTTAGAAATGGTGTTACAATCGAAGTTGAAGGACAGATTTATCAGATTATCGAATTTCAGCATGTAAAACCAGGTAAAGGCGCAGCGTTCGTTAGAACAAAATTAAAAAATATCAAGAGTGGTGGTGTAGTTGAAAAGACTTTCAGACCAACTGAAAAATGTCCTAAGGCTCACATCGATAGAAAATCAATGCAGTATTTATATGCAGATGGTGGATTGTATAACTTTATGGATACAGAAACATTTGAACAGATTGCATTATCAGAAGAAACAATCGGTGATGCACTTAAGTTTGTTAAAGAAAACGAAATGGTTACAATCTGCTCACACAATGGTGATGTATTTGCAATTGAACCACCTCTTTTCGTAGAATTAGAGATTACAGAATCTGAACCTGGTGTTAAAGGAAACACAGCTACAGGTGCTACAAAACCTGCAGTGGTTGAAACAGGAGCAACAGTATATGTTCCATTATTCGTTAATCAGGGTGAAAAGATTAAGATTGATACAAGAACAGGTGAATACCTTTCAAGAGTATAATCTGATTTTAGGATTAATAAATAAAAAGAAGTTCCTGTTTGGGAACTTCTTTTTTTATGTTGTGCACCTTGCGGTGCACGTTTCTAATAGGTGAAAGTCTTTAACATGAAAGCAATGTTTAGAAAAACATTGAATGAAGTTAATTTTACATAAATGCTTTGGCAAATGACCACTGACTAATGGAAGTGGTAATACATATAATAGTAGGAGATATTGGGCTGATGAAAGTAGTAATTTTAGACGCAAAAACTTTAACGAATGATGATATTGATTTTTCGGTATTTGATGAATTTGGTGAAGTGACAATTTATGATTATACTAAATATAATCAGATAGCGGAAAGAATAAAGGATGCTGAAATTATTTTGTGTAATAAGTCGATAATGAACAGAATGACTTTGAAGGATGCAAAGAATGTAAAGTATATAGGACTTTTTGCTACAGGATATAATAATGTGGATATAGAATATACAAATGAAAGAAATATAACGGTATGTAATGCAGGAAGTTATTCTACAAATGCTGTAGCACAACATGTATTTGCTCTTATTCTTGAACATTACAATAAAGTTGGAGAGTATAACAAATTTGTTAAAGACGGAGGGTGGATACACAGCGAAAAATTTTCGCCATTTAAACCAATGAAGGAAATGGATGGAAGAACATTAGGAATTGTAGGATATGGTTCAATAGGAAAGAAAGTTGCAAAAATTGCACAGGCATTTGATATGAAGGTCTTAGCGTATAACAGAAGTCCTAAGAAAGATGAAAGCGTCCGATTTGTAGAAATGGATGAACTGCTTGAAAAATCAGATATAGTTTCTATTCATTGCCCATTAAATAGCGATTCAGAAAAGATGTGTAATAAAGAGTTTTTTGAAAAAATGAAAGATGGAGCACTGTTTATAAATACATCACGAGGCGGAGTAGTTGATGAACAGGCATTAATTGATGCTGTTAAATCTAAGAAAATATCAGGAGCAGGTCTTGATGTAGTAGCAGTAGAGCCGATGGAAAAGCATGAAGAGATTCTTGATATAGATAATATAATTATTACACCTCACTCAGCATGGGCACCTGTTGAAACCAGGACAAGACTTGTTGAAATTGTAAAAAATAATATTAAAAAATGGGTTGCAGGAGCCCCTGTAAATGTTATAAAATAGAACCGAAGGGTGTTAGATATAAGTTATAGTTCTAAAAGAAGATACAAATACTTATATTTAAGGAGGATTAACCAATGAGAAAGGTTATCAGGAAAATTTCAGCTGCTATAGTTGCAACAACTATAACAGTAGCTATGTGTGCAACATGTTTTGCAGGTACAACATTTGAAGGCTACTTTGGACAGAGAGAAAATTGGTACGAAGGAGCTGACGGTAGTTTGTCAGGCGCAACAGCAAGTTCTTTCTCAGCTGATATGGATGCGATTGGCTGGGGCGGTGTTTGGGGAGCACAGGCACACAGAGACATCACAGTGAAGAAAGGACAGAAGTATACTCTTAGTTTTAAAGCAACAACTACAACGGCTGAAAAATGGGTATTCTTTAAAGTTACAGATTCACAGGACACAGTAGTTTATGCAGACTGGTTACACTTACAGCCGGGCGTAACAGAAAACTACAAGGCAACATTTAAAGCATCTGCTAATGCAACATTCATTTATTATGGAATGGGTGGAGAATTTGGTGACAGAACAGAAGAACAGGGTGATATTTATGCACTCTCAGAAGTACTTCCTAATGATGCTGATTCAAGTTTTAGTACATCAGTAAAGGTTACAAACTTCAAATGTGTTAAGTCTAAAGCGAAACTTAAAGTGACAAAGGACAAAAAGAAGAATGGTATAGCTCTTTACAATTACTTAAAGAAAAATGGAAAAATCTTTAAACAGGTTGGAGATTTTGTATGTACTATTCAGACATCAGGAAACAAGATTCAGATAAAAGCAATTCAGAATCAGGAAGTAGTTGCTGATGTTAAGTTAGCAAAGAATAAACCACAGGCAACAGTAAAGAAATTAAGAAGCAGCATAGCTTCAAGTGCAATCAACAGCGCTTTAAAGACAGAAACAAAAATGACATTAAAGAACCTTGGTTATTAATATTGTGCCGACATTTGTGAATGATGTTTGCAAATGTCGGTATTTTTTTGTAGTAGAGGAAATGTCATTATTACAAAAGATAAAGTTCACGGCAAAGTTGAGACTTTGGGGTAAAAATTTAGGGGCAAAAAAATAGATATAATAGAAAATTGTGTGTAAATGAATAAAGAAAATATCGATTTTATAGTAAATAATAGTAATTATTTCGAAGTGAAACCCTAGTATTCGACGATAAACGAGCACAAAATTGAAACAAAAATTATATAAGTCGAAAAAGGTCGAACACATTTTTACATAAAAGTGGAAAAAGGAAATATAATTATAGAGATAAAAGAAATAAGAAACCAAAGGTTGGTACAGAAGGGGGAAGCACACATGATCGACAAGATTATTGAGAACAACCGCGTTAGCATTGTAGGTGAGATTGTATCTGAATTCAGATACAGCCATGAAGTTTTTGGAGAAGGATTCTACATGGTAGATGTATCTGTAGACAGACTTAGTGAATTAACGGATATTATTCCGTTGATGGTATCTGAGAGACTTGTTGATGTAACACAGGATTACACAGGAAGACTTGTAGAAGTATCAGGACAGTTTCGATCCTACAACAGACATGAGGGGACAAGAAACAAATTGGTGCTTTCTATTTTCGTAAGAGAATGGGAAGAAGTAGAAGAGAATCTTGATGCAGGCAGAACAAATCAGATTTTCCTTGATGGATTTATTTGCAAACCACCAATTTACAGAAAAACACCGCTTGGAAGAGAAATCGCAGATTTACTTATTGCAGTTAACAGACCGTATGGTAAATCAGATTACATACCTTGCATTGCCTGGGGCAGAAATGCAAGATATGCATCAGCTTTTGAAGTGGGTGGACACATTCAGATATGGGGAAGAGTGCAAAGCAGAGAGTACATTAAGAAGATTAATGAAGATGAAAGCGAAAAGCACACAGCATATGAAGTGTCTGTCAGCAAATTAGAATATGTAGACGAGTAAAATCGTTAAAAAAAGCAGAAAAACATCCCAAAACAGACTGAAAAGTTTGTTTTGGGATGTTTTTTCTTGCAAAGATGCCACAAACAAATAAACAAATTAGTGATATTATTTATTTATACAACAAATTATAAATCATATTATTCTAAAAAATAAAATAACATCTAAAAAAAAAGATTGATTATAAGCAAAATTGTAAAAAATGCATAAAAGTTGTTGACTTTATAAGAGAATAATCGGACAATAGAGTGGAAGAAATACCATCAGAGATGGTATGCATATAAAGGAGGAAAACATGAGAAATTTTAAGAGGGGAGTTGCATTTGCTATGGCTGCAGTTATGACAGTGTCAATGACTGGAGTGATAAGTGCGGATGCAAACGAAGAAAGTAGCACTATATCAAGTTGGAAAGAAGAAGCAGTTATTACACCAACTGAAGGCAAACTCGTAGGAGCAGGATACATTAATGTTAAAGTTAATACATCTGTAACAGATGCAGAAAGTTATAATATTGTATTTGATGGAAAAAAAGCAGTCGAATTAGAAGCTAATGGTGAGAATGAACAGATGGCAGAAGTTTATACAACATCTATAGCAAAGCATACATTAAAGGTTGAGGCTGTTTTAGCTTCGGGTGAAACAGTAGAGTCTAATGAAAGAAACTTTTTTGTATCTAAAAAAGGAATTGCATTAGGTGAAGATATGAGTAAAACAGTCGAACTTAAAAAAATGAACCTATCTTGGTATTACAATTGGCAGGCAACACCTTATAATAATTCAATTGATGATGGAGTTGATTTTGTACCAATGATTTGGGGAAGAAATCAGGATGATCCGGATGGAACAAAAGATGAAAATTTATTTAAATACATTGCAGAGCAGTGCGCTTTAGTCCCAAAGGATGCTAATTACATACTTGGATACAATGAACCGGAATTATCAGCTCAGGCTAACATATCAGTTGTACAGGCACAGAAAGGCTGGGAAGAAATACAGAAACTTGGAAAAAGAACTGTATCTCCGGCTATTAGTAATCCTAACGGAACATACAGTGGATGGCTTACACCGTTCTTAAAAGGTGGAACAGTTGACTATAATGGAGTTCAGATAGAGATTGAGGGAGTTAGTTGCGATTGTGTAGCAATTCATACATATATTAGTCAGAGAAGTGTTAGCATGGTGATTGATGCTGTAAAGAAAGTACATGAATTATATGGAAAGCCTGTTTGGATTACCGAAATGGGAATTTTTGGAAGCAAGGCATATGGAGACAAATTCGATTATAGTTATCAGAAACCTGGTGAAAATGAAAAAACAGGTGCATTTATTAAAGAAGTATGTGCACAGTTAGATGAGATGGATTTTGTAGAAAGATATGCATGGTTCCCATACAATATTAATTCAGCAAATGATATTGATTCAAATGATGCAAGTGGATCAACTGCATTATTTGATTATGACTCAGGTAAATTAACAGATAATGGATTCTTATATGCATCATTAGGTAATCCTAAAGGTTATGAAACATATAAGTTAACTGATGCTGATAAGTATGTATATGAGGAACCAACAACACAGCAGCCAACAACAACTGCGACACCTAAGGTAGAAGAAACAACAACTCAGGTTACACCAACAACTGTAGTACCTGTAGAAACAACAAAGGCAATTACAATTGGTAAAGTTAAGATTAAGAGTGCAAAAGCAACAAAGAAAAAATCTGCTAAAGTAACATGGAAGAAAGTTTCAGGTGTTAAGCAATATCAGGTTCAGTATTCTTTGAATAAGAAATTTAAAAAATCAAAGATAAAGAAAACCGGTAAATTAACTATTGTATTAAGCAAATTGGCAGGTGGTAAGAAATATTATGTAAGAGTAAGAGCTGTCAGTGGAACTAAAAAAGGAGCGTGGTCACAGACTAAAACATTTAAAACATCTAAATAAAGAACAATAAAAATGTTACAATTTTTACATCAGAAATTAAATTGATTGATTGTTTATATGTGAAAATTAGACAGTATTTCAAATTGAAAATCGTTTTATTTGTGAAAATATGATATTTTGGATTGTAAAATAAAAACGTTTATGATAAGATATTCATAGATTGAAAATAAACGTTTTCAAGAAGAGAAAAAACAATTTTATTTGAGGAGGAAATTGAAGATGAGAAAGGTTTTCAACAAAGTTATGGCAGGTGCTATGACAACAGCATTAGTTGCTACACTTGCAGTAGGATTTAAGGTAAACACAACAGATGTTAAGGCTGATACAGCTAACGCACTTACAGGTAGCTGGACAAGTTCAGCAGAAAGTTATGAACCAAATGATGCTGTTATTACACAGACAACATTTAAGTCAACAGCAGTAGATAATGTTTCTGCTAATATTTCTATTACAGGATGGCAGGCTAATTGGACAGCAGAAAGCGCTGCTCCGGAAGATGCAATTGTATTAAATGATAAAATCTGGGGTGAAAAACCATATCAGATTAAATCAGAAATTAATGCTAAAGTTGTTCCTGGAAATACATATAAATTAAAATTTACAGTTAATAACGGAATGATGGAAGCAGATACAACTACAAAGACAGAAAAGAATATTACAATTACTGTAAATAGTGGTATTGAAGGTGATAATGATAACATAATGTTATTTAAGACAATAACAGTTCCAGCAGGAGAAACAAAAACATACGAATTTGACGTTCCTGTAAGTCCTGATTATTTAAGTAATGATATTAAGGTTCAGTTAGCATATGGTTCATATTATTATTCATATGAATTAACACAGGCAGTTAAGGCTGGAAAAGTTACAGAAGAAGCAGCTAAGGCTTGCAAGTATGCATACGCATATGGAACATCAGAAAATGTAAATGCACATGGAACATTAGCATTCACAGACATTTCTTTAATGGGTGAAAAGTATACACAGAGCGTTATTCCTGAAAGACAGACACCAAAGGCTCCAACAGGTAATACAAATACAGCAGCTCCTAATACAGTAGCTCCTAAAACAGTAGCTCCTAATACAGTAGCTCCTACAACAGCAGCTCCTGCAGTAGTAGCAAGCAAACCTGCACAGGTTAAGAAAGTTAAGGCTGTTAACAATGCTAAGAAGTCAGTTAAGGTTACTTGGAAGAAAGTAAAAGGTGCTAAGTCATATCAGGTTAAGGTTGGAAACAAGAAATACAACGCTAAGAAGACTAATGTTAAAATTAAAAAACTTGCAGTAGGTAAATCTTACAAAGTTCAGGTTCGTGCTAAGAATGCAGCAGGATTTGGTAAGTGGAGTAAAGCTGTAAAAGTAACAATTAAAAAATAATAAAACAGAACAGCAAATATAATTTTCAAAAGTAAGTATGCGGCAATTATCAAAATATTGCCGCATATTAAACATAAGGACTGTAATTAGGAGGACAAATAAGTGAGATTATTTAAGAAAACTATGGCGGTTGCATTAGCATCTGTTATGACTATAGGAATGGCAGGCGTTGCTTCAGCAGCACCGGTTCCTGCAGGAACAAATGTTTTGGCAGGATTAACACAATGGACATCATTCTCTGTATGTACTAGAGAAGATGGTGGAGTATGGGAAGAAGCTTTAAAAGCTATTCCACAGACAAAAGGTGTAGATTATGCAACAGAAGGTTACATAACAGCAACATCAACGGTATCTGATTTTGATTTCTTCGTTATTAATTCCGGATGGGATGGTGAATATAACAAGTTGACAAATGAATTAGTAAATGATAATCCATGGGGTATGACAGCTACACTTGAAAATGTACCTGTTGAAGCAGGACGTAATTACACAATATCTTTTAATATTTCAAGTACATTAAAAGCAAGCAAAAAAGATGCATTAGGAAATAAGATAGGAGATATTACTACAAAGCATATTTTATTCAAGGCATATAAGCCTGGTAATGGTGATGAAGCATTAGATTTAATTTCAACATCTAACATTACATCAGATGGATATATTACATTAGATTCATCAAAGCGTGAAAGTATGAAGGTTTCAGCAGTAATTAATGTTCCAAAGGATTACAAAAAAGGAAACATCGGATTAAAATTCGCTTTAGGTGCATTATTAAAGACATATGCTGATGAAATTGGTATGTCAGGATATATTCATGTAAATAATTTCACAGTTACAGCTAATAAGCAGTATACTGTAAATTTTGTTAGCCAGAACAAGACAATGTCTACAAAGTATGTAAATGAAGGCGAAAAGGTTGATACATTTGCAGCTAAGAGAAAAGGATACACATTAGTAGGTTATACAGCTAATGGAGCTTCATATAATTTTAATTCTGTTGTTCCAAGTGACTTGACACTTGTTGCACAGTGGAAGAAAACAGCTGCACCAGCTAAAGTTAAAATTGCTTCTGTAAAGAGCAAAAGTGCTAAGAAAGCAGTTGTATCACTTAAGAAAGCAAAGAATGTTAAAGGATATGCTGTTCAGTATTCAACAAATTCAAAGTTTAAGGGTGCTAAACAGAAAACATCTAAAAAGACAAAAATTATACTTAAGAAACTTAAATCTGGATCAATTGTATACGTAAGAGCTAAAGCTTATACAACAGATTCAGCAGATAACAAAGTATTTAGTAAAAAATGGTCAGCTAAGAAGTTAGTTGTAGTTAAATAAGTTTAATATTAGAATTAATCTTAAGCAGGTGAAAGGGTGTAGAGATTTTATATGAATATCATATAAGTCTTTGCGCCCTTTTTTTAAACAAAAATCTTAGATGCTATAATTTGATTTTAAATGTAGAAACATTTTATTTAGTTAGAGAGGATAAGAATATGAGAAAAGCAAAGAGAATATTAGCATTTGCATTATCATTAGTTGTTGTATTTTCAGGAATTAATTATGCTGCAATCACAAGCAATGAAGTAGCAGCCGCTACAGTTTCAACAACAGAATGGACTAATAATGGATTGATTAGTCCTGCTAACGGATCATTAATTGGAGCAGGATATATAGATGTAAAGTGGAACAATAACCTAGAAGGAGTTTCATCATATGCAGTTTATGTTGATAATGCTTTAATAGGAACAGTATCTCCAACATCAGCAGAAACTTTATCATGCGAATTTTACACAGTTGGTGTATCTGCACATACAGCATACGTTTCAGCTACATTAACAAACGGAACAGTAGTTAATACAAATACAAGTACTTTTTATGTTACAAAGAAAGGAATTTGTATAAATGAAGATATGGGAGTAGGTATAGATGCTTCTTCATTAAATGTTGGTTGGTATTATAATTGGGGCTTTACAGCATATAATGAAAAAAATTTTAAAAACAGATCATTTGATAATATGGACTATGTACCTATGATATGGGGACAGGGAACAGTTAAAGAAGCAGCTTTTGAAAACGCAAAAAAGAATGGATACAAATATATTTTAGGATATAATGAACCAGATTTAACAAATCAGTCTAATATGTCAATTGAAAAAGTAATTAACAGATGGCAGGATTTTTGTAATTCAGGACTTAAAGTTGGCTCACCTGCAACAGCTACAGCACCGTGCTGGTCTGATAAATGGTTTAAACCTTTTATGGAAAAGATATCAGCAAATAGTTCGTTAGATGTTGAT
The DNA here is from genome assembly GCF_003461285.1 of Eubacterium sp. AF17-7. Taxonomy (NCBI): domain Bacteria; kingdom Bacillati; phylum Bacillota; class Clostridia; order Eubacteriales; family Eubacteriaceae; genus Eubacterium; species Eubacterium sp. AF17-7. The sequence continues at coordinate 10,756 of NZ_QTWU01000019.1, forward strand.
TTTATTGCGGTACATTGTTATTGGGGAACAGATTTAGATTCAACTAAAGGCGCATTACAGTTCTTACAGGCAATTGACCAGACATATGCATTATATCATAAGCCAATTTGGATTACTGAATTTGCAGTAGGTGAACAGCATATGAATTTAAGCATGGCTGATCCTACATGCGCAGCAAATACAAGAAACTTTTTAAAGATTGTATTAGAAGGATTAAATGCAAGAAGTTATGTAGAAAGATATGCATGGTTCTCATTCGACCCTGAAGACAATAGCAAATTTACAGACAGTGCTTCAGGTTTGTGGTACAGAAATACCGGAGTGTTAACAGAATTAGGAAAGTTATACGCAGAAATTGGAAATCCTGCAGGATATCCGGCAAAAACTTATGGAGTATATACTCCAAGTGGAGTTGATACATCAGCAGTTGCGTGTGCAGCATCAGTTAAACCTGTTATATATACTGCATTAGCAAATAACAAAAAGAAAACTATCAAAGTAAATCTTAAGAAGGTAAATAATGCTTCAGGTTACGAAATTAAATATTCAACATATAAGAATATGAAAAAAGCTAAAACTAAGAGTACAACAAAACTTACATATGTACTTAAAAAATTAAAAGCCGGAAAAAAGTATTATGTTCAGTCAAGAGCTTACTTTATTATGGATGGCTCAAAGTTGTATACAGGTTGGAGCAGCAAGAAAGTAGCAAAAATAAAGAAAGTTAAAAAAGTAAAAAAGGCAAAAAAAGCAAAATCAGCTAAAAATAGTAAGAAAAAATAATTGCATAAGTGATTGTTAGACAAAAGAAAAAGGAAATAGGGGTGAGTATCTTACCTATTTATTTTGAAAAGGTAACAGGAGATTATTATATGAGAAAGTTAAGAAAAGTAATTGCAATGGCTTTGATGTCAGCGGTGGTTATTGCCGGAACTCCTGCTTTTAACAATGATGTTAAAGCAGTTACAATAAATAGTGATGCAGGTGCAATAACACAGTGGCAGACAAATGCAATAACAAATCCGGTAGCAGGCAAATTAGTACCTGCAGGCTATGTTGATATAAAGTGGACAAGTGCAAATGATTTAGGAGAAGTAAAAGGTTATAAGTTGTATGTAGATGATGCTTTAGTTAATACAGCAACGTCTAATTCCACACAATTTGAATATTATACGACAGTAGTAAGCCGCCATAAGGTTTATATTATTGCTGAATTTACAGACGGCTCAAGTATAACATCATCTACATTCTATTTCTATGTTACTAAAAAAGGATTGTGCGTAAATAATGAAATGGGGAAAATGTTAATACCTGATGGTATGAATATAGGTTGGTATTATAATTGGGGAGTAAATCCATTTACATATAGTTGTTATACAGATATTGACTATGTTCCTATGATTTGGGGAACAAACTCAGAAAGATATATATCATCAATTGCATCTAAAGGATACAAGTATTTACTTGCATATAATGAACCGGATATGGGAGCAAATGTTGGCGGAAGTAATATAAACGTAAATACAGCGATTAATAATTGGAATAAATTTTTGGGATATAATTTCCATTTAGGTTCACCGGCACCGGCTTTAAGTCCATCATGGGGAATTGATAATAATACAGGTGGCAAATGGTTTAGAACATTTATGAATGGAATAGACCATAGTACAATAGATTTTATACCACTTCATTGTTATTATGGAACATATGGAGGAGTTGAAGCTGCAAATACTTTTCTTACAGATGTAGTAGATAAAACATATGAAATGTATCACAAACCAATATGGATTACAGAATTTGCTCCTAGTGGATGGGGATATAGTAACTCATATGGAAGAAAGCAGTGTAAAGAATTTTTAGAGGCTGTATTAAAAGGATTAGACGAGAGAAGTTATGTAGAAAGATATTCTTGGTTTTCTTTTGATACAACAGATGAAACAAATGGTGCAGCAGCATTATGGACAAATAAAACAGGTGTATTAACTGATTTAGGAAATGCATACGTTGCGAATGGAAATCCTGAAGGATATAGTTATGGAAATTGTACGGCAATAGATAATTCTACTATGAATGTTGTGTATGCTTCATTACAGAATGATAATAATAACAATAATAATAATAATGCAAATGATGGTTTAGATGGTACTACTGTAAAGAAACTAAGAAAAACAGGTATTATATCTGTAAAGAGTTTAAAGAAGAAAACAGCAAAAATTAAAATCAAGAAGGTTGCAGGAGCGAAAGGATATCAGATAAAATATTCTGACAGCAAAAAGTATAGAGGATATATAACTAAAAATGTAACAAAAAGAACAGTTACAATAAAGAAATTAGACAGAAAAACAAAGTTTTACTTTAAGGTAAGAGCATATACAAAAGTTGGAACTAAAAAAGTATATGGCGCATGGAGCAAGACAAAATCGGTAAAAGTTAAATAATACAGATTTGAGTAAATATTTAAAGTCCAATAATATGTTACAAAGAATAAAACTAAAAGTTTTATAGACAAATTATGAATAAGAATAAAGCCATAAATACATATTGAAATTTATAATTGTATTTATGGCTTAAAAATTGAAGGGATTAAGGTATATTAAGGGAAAATCAATGAAAAATATTAAGAAATTAATTGCTGCAATTATTATGTGCTGTTTTGGAGCGGCAATAGGAATTGTGGGGATATTTGTAAATGATAATAGTAAAAAAGAAGATACACTGATTAAATGGAAAGAAAATGCACTTGTTAATCCAACCCCGGGAAAGATGATAGGTGCAGGAAATATAGATATTACGATTGCAAATTTAGAAGATATATACGAAAACAGTGGAAAATATGGCAAAGTAAACGAATATAATATTTATATAGATGGCGAAAAGCAATTTGCCATTAAGCCGGATGAATTTGCAAAAGAGGAAAAAGAAGATGAAGGTTTTGTTTCAGGAATGAAGCTGGAAGATATGACAAAAAAAGAAGAATCCATATCAGATATAGCATCTGTTGCTACAGTAGAATTTCACTGCGCAAAAACAAATTCTTATGAAATATACATAGAAGCTGATTACGATAACGGAAGTAAAATATATTCAGATGTATTTACAATTTATATTTCAAAAAAAGGTTTATGTGTAAATAAGGATATGTCAAGAGAACTTGCAGCAGATAAGATGAATGCATCATGGTATTACAATTGGGATATTACACCATTTAATTATTATTCATTTGAAAATATGGAGTATATACCTATGATGTGGACTTATAGTTCAACTGAGACAAAAATGATAGAACGACTTGAAAAAACGGGATATAAATATTTGTTAACATATAATGAGCCTGATTTTACGGATCAGTCAAATTTAACAGTTGATGAAGTTGTAGATGCATGGCCTGATTTTATGAATAAAGGCATACAGATAAGTTCACCGGCAACAGCATTATGCCCTCCGTGGTCAAAAGACTGGTTTCAGCCGTTTATGGAGCAGATTGATGCAGATGATAATCTTAGTATAGATTTTATTGCGTTACATCATTATTGGAACTGGTATAGTGATGAAGGTGTTCAGGCATTTTTAGATTTGATTGACCAGACATATGAAATGTATCATAAGCCGATTTGGATTACGGAGTTTGCAATATCAGGAGATCCGGGAAAAAATCAGGAGCAGTTAGATGCAGTTATTGGATATATGAAAGGTGTAATACCGGGATTAGAAGAAAGAGATTATGTAGAAAGATATGCATGGTTTTCATTTGGAAGCAGAGATTCAAGAAATGGAGCATCAGCATTGTATGACATTTCAACAGGGGAATTTACTGAACTTGGTAAATTGTATTCAAGTGTAGGTATACCTGCCGGATATCAGGATGATTCCGTAGATGTAATAAAAGAAAATGATATTAAAGATATTTTGATAAAATGATAGACAATATAGCAATATGACCATATTATATAAGGAGGGGAAATATAATTTACCGCTATTCGTAAAGGGGTGAATTAGGTTGACTTATATAATGTGGAGTGCTATTATTATTTTAAATGATAGTAGAGGTTGCGCTACTTATTAGTAAACTGTATGATGTCCCGGAGACAGACGATTACAGAGGAAAGGATGTGGCGCCGAAAGGATTCATTCCGGAGATGAATTTTTGGGTATATGGTTAAGAGCCATATAACTGTCATTAGGAAGTACCCTGATGGAGAGCTACTTATAAGCATCGAAGCGATACTTTTAGGGAGCACACCACGTGGTCCCTTTTATTACGCATGTAACTATTAAATTTATTTTATTTTACAAAAGATAGTTACGGAGAGATTGTATATAAATAAGTGGTGTAAATAATGGGATTAAGATTATGAAGGAGGACATTAAAATGTCGATTTTTACAGGTGCAGGTGTAGCAATTATCACACCTATGAATGAAGATGGTTCAATTAATTATGATGAATTAGGACGAATAATTGAAAATCAGATTGCCGGAGGCACAGATGCAATTATTATTTGTGGAACAACAGGTGAATCTTCAACAATGAATGATGAAGAACATATTAAATGCATTAAATATGCAGTAGATAAGACAGCTAAGCGTATTCCTGTAATTGCAGGAACAGGTTCTAACTGTACAAGAGAAGCAGTCAACCTTGCTAAACAGGCACAGGAAGTTGGTGCAGACGGATTATTATGTGTTACGCCATATTATAATAAAGCTACTCAGGGTGGATTATATCAGTATTATAAGGATATTTCAGACGCAGTAAATATTCCTATTATTATGTATAATGTACCATCAAGAACAGGAACAAACATTCTTCCTGAAACAGCAGTTAAGATTGCAAAAGAAGTAAAGAATGTAGTTGCAATTAAAGAAGCATCAGGAAATATTTCACAGGTAGCTAAGTTAGCATCACTTGCAGATGGATGTCTTGATATCTATTCAGGAAATGACGACCAGGTTCTTCCATTGTTATCATTAGGCGGAAAGGGTGTTATTTCAGTTTGGTCAAATGTAGCACCTGCTAAAGTTCATGATATGGTAGCATCATATATGGATGGAGATATTGAAAAGGCACAGAAGATTCAGTTAGAAGCAATTGAATTAATTGATGCATTATTCTGTGAAGTTAATCCAATCCCTGTAAAAGCAGCAATGAATATGTTAGGATATAAGGCCGGTTCACTTAGAGCTCCTTTAACAGAAATGACAGATGCTAACAAAGAAAGATTAAGAAAAGCAATGGAGAATTACGGAATTTTATAAAGCTTTCATACGGAGGTAAGGATGACAAACATAATTATGAATGGCTGTAACGGTAGAATGGGAAGAATGATTACTGATATAGCTAATAAAGATACAGACGTACAGATTGTCGCAGGAATTGATGCTTATGACAAAGTGGCAAATGATTATCCTGTTTTCACAAATATTTTTGACTGTAATGTTGATGCAGATGTAATTATTGATTTTTCAACAGCTAGTGCAATAGATGATTTATTAAAGTATGCAGTAGAAAAGAAAATTCCGGTTGTTTTGTGCACAACAGGTCTTACATCAGAACAGTTAGATAATGTTCAGAAGGCAAGTGAAAAAGTTGCTATTTTAAAATCAGCAAATATGTCTTTAGGAATTAACACATTAATGAAGATTTTAAAAGTTGCAACAGAAGTGTTAGCCAACAGAGGATATGATATTGAAATAGTGGAAAAGCATCATAATCAGAAATTAGATGCTCCAAGCGGAACAGCATTAGCACTTGCAGATTGTATTAATCAGGTTTTAAACAACGAATATGATTATACATATGATAGAAGCAGCAGAAGAGAAAAGAGACCTGAAAAGGAAATTGGAATCTCAGCAGTAAGAGGTGGAACAATTGTAGGTGAACATGAAGTTATATATGCAGGAATTGATGAAGTAATTGAAATTAAGCATACAGCTTACTCAAGAGCAGTATTTGCAAAAGGTGCTGTTGATGCAGCTAAATATCTTGCTTCTAAAGAAACAGGAATGTATAACATGGCTGATGTATTAAATTAAATCGAATAAAGTTATGTATAAAAGAATGGAAAATGAAAGTTAAAGTTACTTTGCTAATGCTAAGAACTATGAACTATGAACTTTCGAAATCATGCCATTTTAATATTTTAAAAATAGAAATGATTTTTGCCGAACTCAATTTATATTGATTTCAAATTAAATTATTTCTATTTTTTTATATATTTTTATAATTTTTGTAAAAGTGTTCATAATAAATGATGTAAAAACTTTTATGGAGGTTATTATGAACAATATTAAAAAATACTTAGTAGCATTTGTAATGATGCTTTCAATGGTTGGATTTGTAGGCTGTGGAAATAATGATGCAGCAAACGATGAAATGAATGAATCAATGAATGAAACTGTAGAAACAACAAATGAAATGACAACAGAGACTACAACAAATAGAACAGACAGAAACGAAACAACAAGAAGATCAGGAAACGTAAATAGTTCAACTGATACAAATGGTGACGGAGTTGCAGATGATGTAGTGGATGATGTTATCGATGGTGTTGAAGATGCAGGAGATGACATCATAAACGGTGCAAGAGATAATCAGAACAATAACGAAACAAATGTAAACAAAAAATAAAATATAGGTATTTTTGGTAAGCCATAAGCATACTATATGATAACGAATTTGTTATTAAGGTGTTTATGGCTTATAAAATTATGTTGGACCCGGGACATGGTGGAACAGACCCCGGGGCCGTTTATGAAGGCAGACAGGAGAAAGATGATGCGTTACGACTTGCTACAGCGGTAGGGGAGATTTTAAGAAATAATGGATATGATGTAGAATTTACAAGAACATCAGATGTCTATGATACCCCATTTGAAAAAGCAACTAAGGCAAATAATACAGGAGCAGATTTATTTGTATCATTTCATAGGAATTCTGCGCCTACAGCAAATCAGTATAGTGGAGTGCAGAGTTTAGTATATGATGACAGTGGCTTAAAATCACAACTTGCCAGAAATATTAATGCAAATCTTACAAAGATAGGATTTGAAGATAAAGGAGTCGTTGAAAGACCTAATTTAGTAGTTTTAAAAAGAACAAAGATGCCGGCAGTATTAATAGAAGCAGGCTTCATTAATTCAGATAGTGATAATAAATTATTTGATGAAAAATTCTATGAAATAGCAAATGCAATAGCATGTGCAATAATGGAAACTCTTGAAAATTATGATACGAAGGATGCTGATGGAAACACATATACAGTACAGGTTGGTGCATTTAGAAACAGACAGTTAGCAAATAATATGGCGTATAAATTAAGACAACAGGGGTATCCGGCAGATGTCATATTTGAGAACGGATTGTATAAGGTACAGGTTGGAGTGTTTGATGATATTGATAATGCTGCGATGATGGAAATGAATTTAAGAAATGTAGGATATAACACATTTATTCCAAGAAGATATTAATATAGAGATGTTGGGGTCAAAAGTTTTCGACTTTTTTCCTGACGGATGCGATGCTCGGTTAATATATAGAGTTATTATGAATAGTTTTAAGACTTCTATATTTAATTTTTCATTTAAATAATAACTTATGGAAACGCTCTGATATCAAAAAATAAATTTGATATTAGGCGTTTCTTGTTCTGTTATTTATGACAAAATCATGAATATAACATAAAAAGCATTACGTTGAATGTATATTAAAAAATAGGTATACATTAAGATTATAAAAAATAGGTATATAATTAATTAAAATTGGACATTCATTAAATGTATATCATAAAAAGCAATATAAAAAGAGACAATTTACGTGAAATGTTGACAATAAATTTGACAATGGGGTATCATTAGAGGTAAGCGTGTATTAAAATATTAATTCACGAATATATAACACAGGAGATATGGATTGACATGAATAACGGTTTTATAAAGGTTGCGTGCGCAACTCCTAAAATTAAAGTAGGAGATTGTGAATATAACGCTAAAGAGATATGTAAATTAATTGATGAAGTTTATGATAATGGAGCACAGTTTGTTGTATTCCCTGAATTATGTATTACGGGATATACATGCAGCGATTTGTTCTGGCAGCAGCACATGCTAAAAAATGCAAAGAAAAAGTTGGTGGCAATAGCAAAACATTGTGAAGATAAAGAAATTGTAGCTATAGTCGGACTCCCATTGGTATATAATGGCAAGTTATACAATGTTGCGGCAGTTGTTTATGATGGAGAGATACTTGGAATTGTACCTAAGTCATATATACCTAATTATTCCGAGTTTTATGAAGCAAGACATTTTGTATCAGGAAAAGGTGTTGAAGGATATGTTTCATTTGAAGTTACTAAGGATGAATGGAGTTTAGAAGAAAACTGCAAAGAAGGTTTTGATTATAAAATATATATGACAGAGAATGGCAAAGTTGATTTTAAACATAATCAGGATGACTTTGATGAAGACGACTGGGAAGATGATGAAGAAGATGATGAAGATTGGGATGACGATTATGATGATGAAATCCCATTTGGAACAAACATACTTTTTGACTGTGTAAATATAGAAAACTTTAAATTTGCAATCGAGATATGTGAAGATTTATGGGTGCCAAATCCACCTAGCACAAATTATGCTATGGCAGGAGCAACAGTTATAGCTAATCTTTCAGCAAGTGATGAAGTAACAGGAAAAGATAATTATCGTAAAAATCTTGTGGCAGGACAGTCAGCAAGAACAATATCAGCTTATTTGTATGCTGATGCAGGAGAGGGGGAATCTTCTACTGATTTAGTATTTGCGGCACATAATATGATAGCTGAAAATGGAACAATCTTAGCAGAGGCAAAAAGATTTACAAATGAAACAGTATATGCTGAGATAGATTTGGAAAAATTGGCTGCAGAAAGACAAAGAATGAATACATTTACAGCAGTTAGTGACGACGATTATGAAATATGTGAAATTGATTTAGAATTAGAAGAATTTGAACTTTCAAGAGAAATTGATAATACACCATTTGTACCAAAGGATGAAGAAAAGAGAAATAAGAGATGTGAAGAAATTCTTACAATTCAGACAATGGGACTTAAGAAACGTTTAGAACATACTAATTGTAAAAATGCAGTTATAGGAATATCAGGTGGACTTGATTCCACATTGGCACTGCTTGTTACCGTAAGGGCATTTGATGCACTTAATATTGACAGAAGCAACATAATTGCAGTTACAATGCCGGGATTTGGTACAACTGACAGAACATATAATAATGCAGTTACACTTGTAAAAGAACTTGGATGTGAACTAAAAGAAGTAAATATTGCTGATGCAGTAACACTTCATTTAAAACAGTTAGGACATAGTATAGATAATCACGACATTACTTATGAAAATGCACAGGCAAGACAAAGAACTTATTTGCTTATGGATTTTGCAAATGAATATAATGGAATGGTTATTGGAACAGGAGATATGTCGGAACTTGCATTAGGATGGGCTACTTATAATGGAGACCATATGTCTATGTATGGTGTAAATGCGGGAGTCCCGAAAACGTTGGTAAGACATTTAGTTCATTATTTTGCAGACACATGTGGAGTAAAGAAATTAGCAGACATTTTATTTGATGTGCTAGATACACCTGTAAGTCCTGAATTACTGCCACCTACTAAGAATGGAAAAATAGCACAGAAAACAGAGGATGTAGTTGGACCATATGAATTGCATGACTTTTTCTTATATTATATTTTAAGATTTGGATTTGAACCTAAGAAGGTATTATATTTAGCTGAACACGCATTTGATGGAAAATATGATAAAGAAACTATTTTGAAATGGTTAAAGACATTTTACAGAAGATTCTTTTCGCAGCAGTTTAAACGTTCATGCCTTCCTGACGGACCAAAGGTAGGAAGCGTTGCGGTTTCACCTAGAGGAGATTTGAGAATGCCAAGTGATGCAGTAGTACGTGAGTGGTTAGAAGAATTAGAGTAATTATAGCAAATAATATGTATGCGAAATTATTTGTACATGAATAATTTCCATAAAATAAAATTTTGTATATTAATAATAGAAATAGGATGGAACATAATTGTCTCATCCTATTTTTTATAATTTATTATGCTGATATTTTTATAAATAAGAGTGATATCAGCTTTGCAAAAGTGTTGTTGCAAATTAACTTTAAAGATTTGCAAATTAAAACCTGACACAAAAATATTTTATTGAAATTATTTGGCCGAATTAATTGTATCGCATATTGCATTATATAATACAGAATATGTATATTGGCTTTCGGGATTGTAAGATACGTTTTCTAATGACTGAGTTGATACAATCTGGTTAGCAATATCCTCAAAAGCAGGTTTCACTAAAGGATACATTGTAGCTACGGAATCGTCAATATTTTCAATTGTAATGGAATTTATGTGGTTATCATCTAAAACTACCTGAATTTCCATAGGATTTCCGTTTAACGTGATATAAGAGGAATAAACACCGGCCTTATAAGTGCAATCACTTGCAGGAGCCGAAGTAGTGGTGTCTTTTCTAAACATTAAAACTAAGGTTATTATTAAGGCGATTCCAAGGACAATTAATATAAATGTATATATAAGTTCTTTAAGATGAAAAACCATAAATTTAGGACTTTTACTCATGATGTGTGACCTCCGAAAACTGTATAGGTTTTTATAATTAAATCTATGAGCAAAAACATAAAAGTATGATGAAAAAACAGCAAAAATTATATATAATAATTTAAGAATGCCAGGGTCAAAAGGTGGGAACTTTTGCCCAGGCATCATTTAAGGAAATATAAAGAATGGAGACGGATATGTCATTAACATTTATTGTAGGAAGTGCAGGTTCAGGTAAGTCACATTTATTATATGAAAGACTTACAAATAACGCTTCAAAATATGAAAATAGAAATGAAGATTATATAGCTTTGGTTCCTGAACAGTATTCAATGGAAGCACAGAGAGAAATTTTGCTTGCTTCAGATAGACACGGAAGTTTTAACACTGAGGTAGTAAGTTTTCAGAGACTTGCAGTTGGTATATTTGAAGAACTTGGAATGACAGATATTAAGGTTATGGACGATTTGGGAAAAACTCTCGTTGTCCGTAAAGTATTAGAAAATTGCAAAAAAGACCTTAAGTATTATCATAACAAAGCAAATATGCCGGGATTTGTGGATAGAGCAAAAACTTTAATAACCGAATTAAAGCAATATAATTATAGAACACAAGATTTGGAAAAGATGATTGATGATGTAAAAGGTCATAACATTTTAAGAAATAAATTAATTGATACTAAAACGATTGCGGAAGAATTTGACAATTACATAAATGAAAAAATGATTACGATGGAAGAAGTGTTGAGCATTTTTTGTAATGTAATGGAAAAGTCAGAAAAAATAAGAAAAACACATATTTATATTGACGGTTTTACAGGGTTTACACCTATTCAGTATATGGTTTTAGAAAAATTAATAAAATATGCAAGAGAAGTTACTGTCGCAATAACTCTTCCTGAAAATGAAGCTGATTTTAACGGATATAATGACAGAGAATTATTTGCACTCAGCAAAGAAACAATTGTAAAGTTAAGAGAATTGGCAATAAGAAATAGTGTCGAAATCGAAAATACGGTTATTGTAAATAAAGGAAAAAGACCGATACGAATTGCTGATAATGATGAACTTTGTTATTTAGAAGAAAATATATTTAGAAATAGAGTTTTAAAACCTTATGATAAAGAATGCAAAAATTTAGAAATGCATGTAACATCTAATCCAAAAGAAGAGGCAAGATGGATTGCAAATGAAATTTCTAAGTTGATGATTACAGGAAATTATAAATATAAAGATATCGCTGTAGTAGTTTCTGATATGGAAGGATATTATAGATTTATTCAGGATGAATTTAGAAAATCAGGCATTCCGAATTTTATAGATTATAAGAGAGATATATCTAAAAATCCTTTTATTGACGGTATAGTAGCTGCAATTGAAGTGGTTGAGAAAGATTTTTCATATGAAAGTTTATTTAGGTTTTTAAAATTAGGAATTACGGATATTGACAGAGAAGATATTGATATAATTGAAAATTATGTAATTCAGTCAGGAAGAAGAGGATTTAACAGTTACAACAGAAAATGGGAAAAGCAGTATAAAAATATCAGCGAAGAAGAATTTGAAAATATTAATTTGATAAGAGAAAAAATCATAGAAATGTTTTCTGATTTGAGAAACGGCTTAAAGCTAAAAAACGTAGATATAACTGATTTTACAAAGTGCATTTACAAATTTATTTTAGATAATGACTGGCAGCTTAAGATACAAAAACATAAAGTGGAATGTGATGAAGCAGGCAGACTGGATGAAGCAAAAGAATACGAACAGATTTATGAAACCATTATAAAAATGCTTAATAAGCTTGTGGAATTTTTAGGTGATGAAATTGTGTCGGTAAAAGAGTTCAGACAGATTGTTGAATCCGGATTTGCAAGTCAGAAAGTTGGAATAATTCCTCCCGGTCTTGATACGGTAATGGTTGGTGATTTGGAAAGAACAAGATTAAAAGATATTAAGAAAATTATCTTTTTTGCAGGAGTAAATGATGGACTTGTGCCTTCTGCAAATAGTGGTAGCGGAATAATTACGGATATGGAAAGAGAATTTTTGCGCTCAGCTAATTATGTATTAGCGCCAACAGCTAAAGAAAATATATATATTGAAAGACTTTATTTGTATGCATTATTTGCAAAGCCTACAGGTAAAATCTACTTTTCATATAGCACATCAGGCACGGATGGTGAAGTTTTAAGAAAATCATATATTCTTACTTTGATAAACAGAATGTTTCCATCAATAAAAGAAATAAAGGAAAGTAGTAAGGAAAATGTTCCGGGTGATATTACAAACATAACAGAGGCATTAGAGTTTATAACAAACAGAATGCAGGAAAATAAGAGCCTTGATGGGGATAATGAGACAAAGCAGATGATTGCAAATCTTGTTAAGAACAGGGAAGTAGAAAATGCTGTAAAGATGATAATAGAAGGAATTTATTATACATCAAGACATCCAAAATTACTGCCGGAAATTGCGAGAGGACTGTATGGCAACAGACACAACATTGGTATTACAAGACTTGAAAGATATGCTGCATGTGCATATTCACAGTTTTTGGCTAATGGTCTTAAACTTTCAGAAAGACGAAAATTTGAAATAGCTGCATATGATATTGGTAATTTATATCATTATTCATTAGAGTTGTTTTGCAGAAAATTAAGAAATAAAAATTTGAATTGGAGAAATTTAACAGACGAAGATATACAAAAATTAGTTGAAGAATGCGTAAATATCGTATTTGAGGAATACGAAAATAATGCTATTTCAAGTGATGCAAGAAATAAATATATTGCAAATAAAATTTTAAAAACAACTATAAATACTACAGAAATATTAAAAAGTCATATCAATGCAGGAAAGTTTGAACCGGTTTATTATGAGTCAGTAGTTGAACATGGAAAAGTAGACAGAGTGGACTTATACGAGGATCCTGACGATGGGAAAGTGTATGTGAAAATTATTGATTATAAATCAGGGTCAAAGAAATTTGAAATCAGTTCTACATTTTTCGGCACACAGATGCAGCTTCTTATTTATTTAGGAGATGTAATAAAAAGAGAACAGGAAAAATATAAGGACAAACAGGTTTTGCCGGCAGGAGCATTTTATTATGAAATTAAAGACCCTTATACTAATGGACTGACAAAAACAGAAAAAAATAAAATTATGAACGATGGTTCATTGACAAAGGAAGAACTAAAAGAAAGACTTGCCTGTGAAATCAATAAGAAAAGATTTAAAGAGTATAAGATGTCAGGTATTTTTACAGACGATATCAACGTGTTAAAAAATATAGATGAAAATATGGAAAAATCTTCGGATATTATTCCTGTGAGAATTAAAAGAGATGAAAGTTATTACGCAGATGTAATGGCGATTGATAATAAGCATTTTGGTGAACTTATTAATTATGTTTCAGATATGGCAGATAAGTTTAAAGAAGAAATTTGCGAGGGAAATATTGATGTTAATCCTATAGAAAAGGCATGTACATATTGCCCATATGCAGGTATGTGTAGTTTTGATGTAAATGCAGGAGATAAGTATACGGAGGTTCCCGGATATAAATTGCCTGAAGTAATTTCTAAGTTAGATGAGATGTATGAAGATTCGGAAGGAGAAAAATAAATATGCCAAATTGGACTCCAAAACAAAAAGAAGTAATAGATGCAAGAGACCAAAACATATTAGTATCTGCGGCAGCCGGTTCGGGAAAAACCGCAGTTTTGGTAGAGCGAATTATAAATTTATTGACAGATGAAAATAATCCGGTAGATATCGATAATCTTTTAGTCGTTACATTTACAAAGGCAGCAGCTTCTGAGATGAAGGAAAGAGTAAGAAATGCATTAGATGATATTATTACTAATCATCCTGAAAATGAACACATACAAAAACAGATTAATTTGATAAATACGGCACAGATTACAACGATTGATAGTTTTTGCTCGTTTGTTGTGAGAGAAAATTTTGAAAAAATAGATTTAGATCCTGATTATAAAATCGGAGATGAAGGTGAAATTGAACTTTTAAAAGCAGATGTTTTAGAAGAAATACTTACAAAAAGATATGAAGAAGCTGAGCCTGAATTTATGAGGTTGATTGAGCAGTATAAGGCGTCTAAGGCGGATGATAGCGTTACAAATCTGATAATGGAACTTTACACTGCTTCTGAAAGTCATGCAAATCCTGAAAAATGGGTTAAGTCATGTATTGATAATTATATTGTTTCAGATGAAGAAGATTTAAATAGCAAGTCGTGGATGGTAAAAAATATTAATGACATTAAAAATATTATGCCTGACATATGTAAAAAACTTGAAAATGCCATAAATATATGCGAACAACCGGGCGGTCCTGAAAATTATACAAAAGTTCTAACTGATATGTATGGAACGTGTCAGCTTGCAATGGATAAGCAATCTTATAGAGCGTTAAAAAATTCATTAGGAGAGTATAAGATACCTAGACTTCCAAATAAATCAGGTGGTGAAAATTCTGAAAAGGCTGAAAGAGTTAAGGCAATAAAAAACGAAGTAGGAAATAAAATAAAAAACATAGTCGATGATTATTTGTCATACGATATTGATGAAATTTTAGAAGAAATAAATGTAATGAAGGATCAGGTCCGGGTTATAATTGATCTTACATTAGAATTTATGAATAGGCTAAAAGAGGTAAAGCAAGAAAATGCCATAATGGATTTTTCAGATTTAGAACATTATGCATTAAATATTTTAACATATGAAAATGAAAACGGAGAAATAGTTCCGTCAGATGTAGCTATAAGTATGTCAAAACAGTATAAAGAAATAATGATTGACGAATATCAGGATAGTAATACAGTGCAGGAAGCGATACTTACAAGCATTTCAAATGGAGCTGGAATTAATAATGTTTTTATGGTAGGAGATGTTAAGCAGAGTATTTACAGATTCAGACTGGCTAATCCAAATTTATTTTTAGAAAAATATGATACTTACAGTGAAGAAACGGATGCATCAAAGCGTAAAATAATTCTTGATAAAAACTTTAGAAGCCGAAAAGAGGTCATTGATAGTGTTAACTATATATTTGATACAATCATGTGCAGACATACAGGTGGAATTGAATATATAGACAACAACAGATTAGTATGCGGTGCATCTTTTAAAGAACTGCCTGATATACAGGATAATGCAACAGATATTGTTTTAATCGAAGGGGACAAAGAATATGAAATAGAACAAATCGCAAAGAAGATTAAAAAGATTGTAGACCCTGATTTTGGAATGAAGGTTCAGGATAAAGATGGAAATTTAAGAAATGCAAAGTATAGTGATATAGTTATTCTTTTAAGAGGTATAAAAGGAATTTCAAGTCAGTATGTTGATGTTTTAGAAAAATATGGAATACCGGCATACACTGAAACAAAAACGGGATTTTATGATGCAAAAGAAGTATTAACAGTACTAAATTTCTTAAATGTCTTAGATAATCCAAGACAGGATATTCCACTTGCAGGCATAATGCTATCACAAATGTTTAATTTTTCTGAAAGTGAATTGGCACAAATCCGCATTAATGATGAAGAAAGCGGTTTATATGATGAATTAAAGTCATACTTATATGATGGAGATGACGAGAAACTTGTTGATAAGATTACAAATTTTATGAATATTATTAATAACTTGAGAAAAGAAATTCCGTATATAACAGTATATGATCTTATTGATAAAGTACTTAAAATAAACGGATATGATAATTATATTATGGCACTTCCTTCAGGATTAAGAAGAATAAAAAATATTGAGCAATTGAAAGAAAAGGCAGTTGCTTATGAAAATTCCAGTTATACAGGACTTTTTAATTTTATCAGATACATTGAGAAAGTTAAGGTTGTAAGAGAAGAAGGAGAAGCTTTGTCAGTAGATGAAAGTGATAATATTGTAAGAATAATGTCAATTCATAAAAGCAAAGGATTACAGTTTCCTATAGTATTTTTAGCAAATGCTACATCAAAATTCAGACCTGAAAAAGATGCAATTGCAATCCATGAAGAGTATGGAATCGGAATGGATTATGTTAATCATGAGTTGAAAATAAAAGATAGTTCACTTGTAAAAACTGTTATAAGAAACGCAATCACAAAAGAAAATAAAGCTGAATTACTTCGACTTTTATATGTTGCAATGACTAGAGCACAGGAAAAACTTATTATAACCGGTTCAGTAAAAGAAATTGAAAAAGAAGTTGAAAAAATTAACGGATACAGGAGAAATCCATATTTACAGGCAACAGGAAGTGAAATAACAGACATTAACAATTTTATGGACTGGATTTTGCTTGCTACGTCAAGAAATAAAGGCGCAGATGAATTATTGAAGCACAATGATAGTTTTACAGAGGCACAAAATGAAGAATTGTACAATATTGATGCAAGTGTAAACATAACAGCAATTTGTTGTGAAACAGAAGATGATAAACTAAAAGAGTATATTGAGTTAAATGATGATAATACTAAGAAACAGGAATTGCTTCAAATTGATGGTAAAAAAACATATGATAAGATAACAGAGGAGATTCTTAATAAAAACTTAAATTGGGAGTATCCGTATTATGAGGATGTAAATATAAGTGCAAAGGCAAGTGTTACTGAAATCAAGAGACAGGTATTACATGAATATGATGAGCAGCAGGATGGTACGGAAATATTTAAAGAAGAATTGACTGATATAATTCCTGATTTTGCAAAAACAGATGAACAACTTCATGAAAAGTTGACAGGTGCGAACAGAGGAACTGCATATCATAGAATATTTGAACTTATGGATTTAAATTTGTCGGAATATACTGAAGAGTCTGTTAATGAAATGATTGATGGTTATGTAGAAAATGGTCTGATAGATAAGGCAGGAGCAGATTGTGTAAACGCAAATGATGTGATTGCTTTTAGTAAAACGGACTTATTTGAAAGAATGCGACAGGCACATTCGAGAGGAGAGCTGTTTAGAGAACAGAAATTTCTTCTTGGAAAGAAGGCTTGTGAAGTGAATCCAAATACCGATTCAGAGGAACTTGTTGTAATTCAGGGAATTATTGACGTATGTTTTATTGAAAATGGAAGGTATTATGTAGTAGACTATAAAACTGACAAAGTAAGAAAAATGGAACAATTGTATGATAAATACAGTGTTCAGTTAGATTACTATAAAGAAGCAATTGAGCAGATTACAGGTAAAAAAGTTGAAGATGAAATAATATACTCTGTAACGCTTGGCGATGAAATAAGTTTTACTGAGCATAGACAAAGGAGACAATAATGATTTTTCCAAAGTATATAAAGAAAAATGACATTATAGCTGTTACGGCCCCGTCAAATGGAATAACAGATGAAATTAAAATAAAAAGATTTAACAAAGGGGTAGAGCAACTTAAAAACAGAGGATATAATGTTGAATTTACTGACAGTGTTTTTAAGGCTGATAAAAGAGGCGTAAGCAATACCGCAAAAATTAGAGCAGAAGAATTTAACAGATTATTTGATAAAAATGAAGTTACAGGAATAATTTCTGCCGCAGGTGGGGATTATTTAATGGAGATGCTTGAATATGTGGATTTTGAAAAAATAAAGGCAAATCCAAAATGGGTTCAGGGATATTCAGATAATACAGGATTAGTATTTCCTATTATGACAAAATGTGATGTGGCATCTGTTTATGGATGTAATTTTGGAGATTTTGGTATGGAACCATGGCAAAATACAGTAAGCAATGCATTAGGTGTGTTAGAGGGAAATGTAAGAAGCCAGAAATCATTTGATTATTATGAATCCGACCGCCATGAATATGAAACAGGTTTTGAAGGATACTATAAAGATAAAGAAGTATGCTGGATAAACGGACGTGGTGAAGAGAAGATTGAAATGTCAGGAAGATTAATAGGTGGATGCCTTGATGTTATCTGCTTTTTAATCGGAACAAAGTATGACGGAACAGAAGAATTTATTCATAAATATAAAGATGATGGTATTATATGGTTTTTAGAAAGCTTTGATTTTAGCGATACTACGTTAATAACACATTTATGGCAAATGAAACAGATGGGATATTTTAAATATGTAAAGGGATTTGTATTTGGAAGGCCGTTGATGTATAATACGTGGATAGAACAGCCATATAATGAGGCAGTTATGTCTATTTTAGGCGATTTAGACGTTCCGGTTATATTTGATGCGGATATCGGACATAAAGGACCTCAGTTCTCAATGATAAACGGGGCAATTGCAAAAGTCAGCAGTGCCAATGGAAAAGGAGTTATACAATATGCTTGAGTTAAGAGACGTGAAGTTTAGCGTAAACGATGAAAATGGCAGTGTGAAAAATATAATAAACGGCATCAGTATGAATATTGATGAAAGTAAATTTGTAGCCATTACAGGACCAAATGGAAGTGGAAAGTCTACTTTGGCAAAATTAATCGTAGGAATTAATCAGCCAACAGAAGGAAGGATTTTATATAATGGCACAGATATTACAAATATGTCTATTACGGAAAGGGCAAAATTGGGAATTAGTTTTGCGTTCCAGCAACCTGTAAGATTTAAAGGAATCACAGTTATTGACTTACTTAGAATAGCGGCAGGAAAGCAGCTTACAATTAGTGAAGCCTGCGAATATCTTTCAGAAGTAGGACTTTGCGCAAGAGACTATATTAACCGTGAAGTGGATGCAAGTCTTTCAGGTGGTGAGTTAAAGAGAATAGAAATAGCGACAATTATTGCAAGAGGAACAGAACTTTCAGTATTTGATGAGCCTGAAGCAGGAATTGATTTGTGGAGCTTTAACAGTCTTATTAAAGTATTTGAAAAAATGCAGAAAAATAATAAAAACTCAATTTTAATTATTTCTCATCAGGAAAGAATTCTTGATATTGCAGATGAAATTGTTTTATTAGCAGACGGAGTTATCAAGGCACATGGAAGTAAAGAAGAAATTCTTCCGATGGTTCTTGGAGCAGAAAATAATGGCCCATGTGCCAAATTACAGTCATAAGGAGGAAAATCATGGACAAAATTCAGATGGAATTATTTGAACAGCTTACTGGATTACATGAAATTCCGGCAGGCGCATACAACATAAGGGCGAACAGCAAAAAAGACAGCAGAAATACAACTGCAAATATTGATATTGTAACAAAAGAAGATAAAGATGGCATTGATATTTATGTTAAACCGGGAACAAAAAACGAAAGTGTTCATATTCCGGTTGTTATTAGTAAGACAGGATTAGAAGAATGTGTATACAATGACTTCCATATTGGCGAAGGAGCAGATGTGCTTATCGTTGCAGGATGTGGAATACATAATGGCGGTGATAAAAAGTCACGTCATGATGGAATACACACGTTCTATATTGGAAAAAATGCCAGAGTAAAATATGTTGAAAAACATTATGGAAAAGGTGATGGCAACGGTGAAAATGTAATGAATCCTACTACAATTGTTAATATTGAAGAGGGTGGTTACATGGAAATGGAAACAGTTCAGATTAAAGGAATTGATTCAACAAACCGTATCACCGAAGCTAAATTAGACAAAGATGCAAAGATTGTTATTACAGAAAGAATTATGACGCATGGAAATCAGTTTGCAGAAACTCATTTCAATGTAGATATGAATGGAGATGGTTCAAGTGCAAATGTTATTTCACGTTCAGTTGCAAAAGGAAATTCAAAACAGGCATTTTATTCTGTAATTAACGGAAATGCAAAATGCACAGGACATTCAGAGTGTGACGCTATTATAATGGATAATGCTAAGATTACAGCTTTACCTGAAATTACAGCTAATGACTTAGATGCATCATTAATTCATGAAGCCGCTATTGGTAAAATTGCAGGCGAACAGTTAATCAAGTTACAGACATTAGGCCTTAGCGAAGAAGAAGCAGAAGAACAGATTGTTAATGGATTTCTTAAGTAATATGTTTATATGATTGGTAGGATTGCGGAAGTGCGTAGCACGGAACAATCCGTAGGCATCAAGGTTTTGGTCTTTTGCCCCAACATCTTTTTATAGCACAAATAATTGTGCATAAATAACTTCGACATAATAAATATGATAGTAACAATGATACTCTCTTTGCCGGATAAAACGGCAGAGGGAGTATTTTTATGTAGGACAAGTTTATGTTTATAGAACCAAATTAAAAAATAAAGTTAAAAAGCAAATAAATACGATGCAAAAGACAAATAATAGAGAAAACTTTTGTTGATATAAAGATAAATAAAACAACTTGACACATACCCTACAGGGGTATAAAATGCAAATGTAAAAATGAAAGACTAATATAATTAAAGATGTATGAAAGGAGTCGCTTTGGAAGAGAATAAAAAAGAAGTGCAGGCAACAGCAAGTGGAAAATGCAGTAAATGTTGTACAGTCGAAGACCACAATTGTTGTAGTCATAAAACAAAAGAAAGAACTGAAAAAGAATACAAGGATTTAATTAACAGACTTAACCGAATTGAAGGACAGGTTAGAGGAGTTAAAAATATGATTGAAAATGATGCTTATTGTACGGATGTGCTTGTCCAGGTATCAGCAATCAGATCAGCATTAAACAGTTTTAGCAAGGTGTTGTTGACTAATCATATAAAAACCTGTGTGGTTGATAATTTGAAACAGGGTAATGATGAAGTGGTTGATGAGTTAGTTGCAACATTACAAAAACTATTAAAGTAATTATATTAGTATGTAGAAAAATAGAATTAACTTGTGACTATGTAATTTAATAAATTTTATAAAAAATAGAATATATTGCTTTTTAAGTCGCAGTTAATTAATAATTACAAGTTCTAAATCGAGGTGATAAACAATGACAAAATATTCAGTATATGGAATGAGTTGTGCCGCCTGCAGTAGCAGAGTAGAAAAGGCTGTTTCTAAAGTAGAGGGAGTAAATTCCGTAGCGGTGAATTTACTTACAAATTCAATGATAGTTGAGGGAGAGGTTGAGCCTGAGATAATAATGAAGGCAGTAGAAGACGCAGGTTATAAGGCAAAACCTCAGAATGGCGAAAAAGCAAAATCAGAAGAGCAGACAGATGAATTAGATAATTCAGGTGAAACTAAGAAAATACGAAACAGATTTATTTGGTCAATTATTTTTCTTGTTCCACTTATGTATATTTCAATGGGAGTTACAATGTGGAGATTTCCTGCACCGGAAGCATTTGAAAAGAATCATATTGCCATGGGACTTACAGAGATGTTGTTTACAATCATAATTATGATTATAAATAAAAAGTTTTTTGTCAGTGGCTTGAAAGGACTGATAAATAAAGCCCCTAATATGGATACTCTTGTAGCACTTGGTTCGGGAGCTTCATTTGGATACAGTTTGTATGTGTTGTACGCAATGACATTTGCACAAGTTGATGGAAATATGGAACTTTTACATCATTATATGCATGAATTTTATTTTGAATCAGCTGCAATGATTCTTACACTAATTACATTAGGAAAAATGCTTGAATCATTTTCAAAAGGAAAAACAACAGATGCACTAAAGGGACTTATGAAGCTTGCTCCAAAAACAGCTACTATAATTGATGCAAATGGAACAGAAAAAGTTGTGGATATTTCAAGAGTATCAATTGGTGATGTATTTGTTGTAAGACCGGGCGAAAGCATTCCTACAGATGGTGTAATAATAGATGGAAGCAGTGCTGTCGATGAATCAGCACTTACAGGAGAGAGCGTTCCAAAAGATGTAACAGTGGACGATGAGATATTTGGATCTACAATAAACAAATCAGGATTTATAAAATGCAGGGCAACAAGAGTAGGTGAAGATACTACTTTATCACAAATAATTCATATGGTAAGTGATGCTGCGGCAACAAAAGCACCAATAGCAAAAGTGGCAGATAAAGTATCCGGAGTATTTGTTCCGGTTGTAATTGTGATAGCACTAATAACCATAGTTGTATGGCTTTTCGCAGGAAAAGACGTAGGTTTTGCACTTGCCAGAGGAATATCAGTATTGGTAATAAGTTGTCCTTGCGCGTTAGGACTTGCAACACCTGTAGCAATTATGGTTGGTAATGGAAAAGCAGCAAGAAATAATATTTTATTTAAAAACGCAGTTGCACTTGAAAATACAGGAAAAACACAGATAGTTGCTTTGGATAAGACAGGAACAATTACAAGTGGTAAACCGGTTGTAACAGACATTGTTGGAAATGATAAGCATGAACTTTTAAGGATTGCTTATGCTTTAGAAAGTAAAAGCGAACATCCTTTAGCATCGGCGATAGTTGAATATGGAAAAGCGAACAACATTAAAATGCATGATATTAATGAGTTCTCAATTGATGCGGGATACGGTCTCAAAGGTAAAATTGAAGGAAATGCTGTAGCAGGTGGTAATTTAGCATATATAAGCAAATTTGCAAATGTAAGTGATGAATTAATAAAGAATGCAGAAGAATTAGCAAAAGAAGGAAAAACGCCATTGTATTTTTGCAAAGCCAAAGATGTGCTTGGCATTATTGCAGTAGCGGATGTTATAAAAGAAGAAAGTATTGTAGCCGTTAAGAATCTTAAGAATATGGGAATTAAGGTTGTCATGATTACAGGTGATAATGAGCAGACAGCACAGGCAATAGGAAAGAAAGCAGGAGTGGATGAAATCTATGCAGGAGTTTTACCACAGGGAAAAGAAGAAATAATCCGCAAACTTTCAGAAAGTGGAAAGACGGCTATGGTTGGTGATGGTATAAATGATGCACCGGCATTAACAAGAGCAGATATTGGTATAGCAATCGGAGCAGGAACAGACGTTGCAATTGATGCGGCAAGTGTTGTCTTAATGAAAAGTGATTTAAGAGATGTACCGGGAGCAATAAGATTAAGTAAAGGTGTATTGAGAAATATTCACGAAAATCTATTCTGGGCATTTTTCTATAATGTAATAGGAATACCTCTTGCGGCAGGCGTATGGTTCCCATTATTTGGATTAAAATTAAATCCAATGTTTGGCGCAGCGGCAATGAGCCTTTCAAGTGCGTGCGTAGTTACAAATGCATTACGATTGAATTTATTTAAAGTTCATAAAAAAGATGAAATGAACGTAAAGAATAAAGATAGTTTTGAAAAAATAAGTGATAATAATGTAATGATAAATTCAAATAAAAAATGTCAGTCAGGTTGTAATATTAAAGATAATAATATAAATTCAAATGTAAAGGAGACAAGTAAAATGGAAAAAATAATGACAATTGAGGGAATGATGTGTGGACATTGTGAAAAGGCAGTTAAAACAGCCTTAGAAGCAATAGATGGAGTAGAAAGTGCTGTTGCAGATCATGAAAAAAATGAAGCTGTTGTTAAATTAACTAAGCATGTGGATAACAATGTTTTAAAGGAAACAGTTGAAAAACTTGAGTATAAAGTTACAGAAATTAAATAATTGTTTTCATGTAACAAAATGATTACATGAAAACAGTAAACTTTGTACAAAACATCTAAAAAACGTTTTAATTTTATAAAGAATTTAATATACTCTTAAATAGTAAAATTGAACGGGTAAAAATTAAATAAGAAATTTACATCAAAAAAGACAAATAGTTATTCTTCGGATAAAACAAACTTTAAGGTTAAAGGCTTAAAACCTAATAAAAAGTATTACGTAAGAGCAAGAGCATATAGCATATATAAAGGTACAACTGTATATTGTAAATGGTCTAAGCGTAAGGTTATTATTAGAAAAAATAAATAAATATAAGTTAGTTAAAAATGAGACTGTAACACTAACTAAGTGATACAGTCTCATTTTTATGATAGAATACTTAATAGATTACAAAGTATAATTGTGCATAACATAAAATTAATATTAACAGTTATTATTTAATGCAATATATTAATATGAGAAAGGAAATAATATGAACGTATTTATAGGTTTAATCATACCATTTATAGGAACAACATTAGGAGCAATGTGCGTGTTTTTAGTTAAAAACAAATTAAATGACAAAGTGCAAAAAAGTTTATTAGGCTTTGCATCAGGAGTTATGGTGGCAGCTTCTGTGTGGTCATTATTAATTCCGTCACTTGAAATGTCATCAGAAATGGGAAAGTTATCATTTATACCGGCGTGTGTAGGATTTATGCTTGGAATCCTATTTTTACTTGGAATGGATATGCTAGTTCCTCATTTGCATGCCGGAAGTGATAAACCCGAAGGACCAAAGAAATCATTAAAGAAAACAACGATGTTAATTTTGGCAGTGACAATTCATAATATACCAGAAGGAATGGCAGTAGGAGTTGTGTTTGCCGGAATGATGGCAAATAACACGGGGATAACATTAGCTGGAGCCATGGCGCTTTCAATTGGAATAGCAATTCAAAATTTCCCTGAAGGAGCAATAATCTCCTTGCCGTTAGTGTCAGCAGGAAATACAAAAAAGAAATCCTTTGTTTACGGTATGTTATCAGGAATAGTTGAACCGATTGCGGCAGCAATAACAATAATGCTTACAGGAATAATTTTACCGTTGCTTCCATATTTATTGTCATTTGCGGCAGGGGCTATGATATATGTTGTTGTAGAAGAATTATTGCCTGAATCCGTGGAAGGTGAACATTCTAATATTACAACAATTGGATTTGCATTAGGATTTATGATAATGATGATATTAGATGTGGCACTAGGATAATTTGAAAATAAATAATATAAAAAATACGGCTTAAACATAAAAATGAGTAAGCCGTATTTTTTGTGACAAACATAAAGCTTGTCTGTTTATGGACTGATATACGAATTATAACTTAATTACTTTTTTTACACGGTCAGATATAATGAATGCAACTGCGAGTTTAACTAAATCAGGAATAACGAAAGGTGTTACGCACCATCCAAGAACAGTTGCAAGACCAATTGTACCTGTTGATTTCATGTATACAACCATGTACCATGCTGTACCAAATGCATAGCATACAACAAGTCCTAATAAAAGAGCTATAAGTCTAACAATGAATTTATTTCCTAATAAAGATGTGAATAACCAATAAATTAAAGCTGTACATAAGAAGCCTATAAGGTATCCGCCTGTTGTTCCTAAAAGTACGGCAACACCACTTTTAAATCCTGCAAATACAGGAACTCCGATAGCTCCTAATAATAGGAAAACTAAAATTGAAAGTGTTCCACGTTTTCCGCCTATAATTTCTAAAGTTACAAATACAGCAAATGTTTGAAGTGTAAATGGAACTGTCAATGGAATGGAAATCCAAGAACAAATTGCCATTAATGCTGCAAATAAAGCGATTAAAGTGATATCGATTGCTTTGCCTGATGATTTTGTTGCTGTTAAATTTTCTGTTGTTGACATTGTTTTCTCCTTTTTTCATAAAAATAATCACGTATAGATATTCTGAAATTTGACAGATATCCGAATATGTATTTATTGTTGATTTCAATTGTTGTATTGAATCAATTTTTATCATACATATGACAATATAAATGGTAAAAGATGAATTGTCAACCTATATCGCAAAAAAGTTGACAACTAAAATCCCAATATTAGTGATAACACTAATTAATGCACATACTAATTACTAACAATTTAAAATTGATATGATTTAAAGCAGAGTTAAAATTAAAAAATATAGTACATAGTAAAAAACGATGCTATAATGTACAGGATAATACATAATGGCAAATGCAATTTGGGATAAGTAATATATCAATATGAATTAATTATTAGAGTATATAGTTAAAGTATCCTTAATTGCAAAAGAGAGGTACATATGAAACTTTCAGAATTAAAGCAAAGCCAATCGGGAATTATTTCTGTGGTCGGTGGAGAAGGAAATTTAAGAGGTCATTTTCTGGATATGGGAATAATTCCGGGAACAAAAATCACTTATGTTAAAGCTGCTCCAATGGGAGATCCCATTGAGTACCGTATCTGGGGATATGAATTGACTCTTAGATTAGAGGATGCACAAAAAATAGAAATAAATATGTGCAATGAAAATGATAACAGGTTTTTGGATGACAAAGAGGAAAATCTACATAAAAATTACACTGAATCAGGGAAAGAAAAATTATCACATCATCCGGGCCTTGGAGAAATGGGAATATACCATGTTAAGCAACGTGGCGAAGAATTAAAAGATGATGAATTAATAACATTTGGTCTTGCGGGTAATCAGAACTGTGGAAAGACAACATTATTTAATCAGCTGACAGGCTCAAATCAGCATGTTGGTAATTTCCCAGGAGTTACAGTCGATAGAAAAGATGGACAGATTAGAAAACATGAGAATACTTTGGTTACTGATTTACCTGGAATATACTCAATGTCGCCTTATACAAGTGAGGAGATTGTAACAAGAGACTTTTTCTTAAATGACAGACCAAGAGGAATTATCAATATTGTAGATGCAACGAATTTTGAACGAAATATGTATTTGACAATGCAGTTAATTGAACTTAATATTCCGATGGTATTGGCGTTAAATATGATGGATGAGGTTCATAAAAACGGCGGAACTATTAAGATAAATGAATTAGAAGAAGCATTGGGAATACCGGTAGTTCCTATATCTGCCGCTAAAAATGAAGGTATAGATGAACTTATCGACCATGCGATACACGTTGCAAAGTATAGAGAACGTCCGGGAAGAATGGATTTTTGTGATGCGAATGGTGAAGATGGCGGAGCAATGCACAGGTGTCTTCATTCTATAATGCATTTGATTGAGGATCATGCACATAAAAAAGAGATTCCTACAAGATTTGCAGCAAGTAAATTAGTAGAGGGCGATGACGAAGTGCTTAAAAAACTTGAACTTGATCAAAATGAAAAAGAAACGCTTGAACACATCATTTTGCAGATGGAAAATGAAAGCGGATTAGACAGAGTGGCTGCTCTTGCAAAAATGAGATTTACATTTATTGACAAAATTTGCAAGGCTACAGTTGTTGAACCAAAGCAAAGCGTTGAACATATACGAAGTCAGAAAATAGATAAAGTGCTTACAGGAAAATACACAGCGATACCTTCGTTTGTTGCTATAATGGCATTTATATTTTGGATGACTTTTGGAGTGGTAGGAGCATGGCTTTCTAATCTTATGGAAATAGCTATTGATTTTGTTACAAATGCTTGTGATAAAGCACTTATTAGCATACAGGTTAATGAAGTGCTGAGATCGCTTGTGGTTGATGGAATATTGACAGGTGTTGGAAGTGTATTGAATTTCTTACCAATTATAGTTATTTTATTCTTCTTTCTATCATTGCTTGAAGATAGTGGATATATGGCAAGAGTAGCATTTGTAATGGACAAATTATTAAGAAAAATAGGTCTGTCAGGGAGAAGCTTTGTTCCAATGATAATCGGTTTTGGGTGTTCAGTTCCAGCTATAATGGCTACAAGAACATTGCCATCTGAAAGAGACAGAAAAATGACAATAATGCTTACTCCTTTTATGAGTTGCTCGGCAAAATTGCCTATTTATGCAATGTTTACCGCAGCATTTTTCCCTAGATATGGAGCATTGGTTATGACTGCTTTATATTTTACGGGAATTATAGTTGCAATAATTTACGCGCTAATATTAAATCATACGAAATTTAAGGGAGAGCCTGTTCCTTTTGTTATGGAACTTCCAAATTACAGACTTCCGGGAATAAAAAATGTAGGAAGATTGATATGGGATAAGGCAAAAGACTTTATTACAAGAGCATTTACAATTATATTCTTAGCTTCTATTATAATATGGTTCCTTCAGACTTTTGATTTGAAATTAAATGTTGTTGAGGATTCTAAAGACAGCATTTTGGCTTTAGTTGGAAGTATTATTTCTCCGATATTTAAACCATTAGGTTTTGGAAATTGGAAAATATCAACAGCACTTATTACAGGATTTACAGCAAAAGAAAGCGTTGTAAGTACATTGACAGTTCTTTTCGGTGGAACAAATATAGCACTTTATACAGCATTTGATACAACTACCGCTATAGTTTTTCTTGTATTTACATTATTATATACACCTTGCGTAGCTGCAATTGCATCTGTAAAAAGAGAATTAGGTGGAAACTGGGCAGCAATGATAGTGGTGTTACAGTGTGTAGTTGCATGGATTGTAGCTTTTATAGTTAAAATGCTTTTGAGTGTTATTTAAAAATAATACTGAGTTGGAGTGTTTAGAACAAATAAAAATGAAATTCAAAATGTTTACGCTTATATGTATTTATGAGTTGTGTAAAGAAATATATTTATGATTTTAAACAATGTATTATAGATGAATTAAAACCCCCATCATCGTCGTTGAAATGTTTCAATGACGATGATGGGGGTTTGTTTAAAATGCACATAAAAGATAAGAAATGTTAACGTAAACAAGAAAAAATATAGTGAAAAATATACAATAACGACAAAAAAAGAATAAAAAAGTTTTTTAAGTTTTTTTGAATTTAAAATTGAATTATAATACTAATAAGGATCAAAAAAATTAGTAAAATTAGGAAGAGGTAGATGAAATGATGAATAGGTTACCTACGAGGGGAGTATCTTTAATTCTTTCAGCAGCTATGGTTTTTACATTGTGTCCGCAGACACAATTGTTTAGTGTTAATGCCACAGAAAGCGATGATACTCCTTACGTAATTTCAGAAGGGAGACCTGCGTATTCAAGTTCACAAAGTGGGGATGGAAGTGGACCGGAGAATGCAGTTGACGGTGACACAACAACAAGATGGCAGGCAGCACAGAATGATAAAGACGAATGGTTTTATGTAGATTTAGGAAAGAAGACAGACATTGATCATATTTATATTCAGTGGGAAGCTGCGTATGCTAAAAGGTATGAAATACAGTTATCAGATGATGAAGAAAACTGGACAACTGTATATGAAAAAGGTACTAAGCCGGGTGCATTTGTAAATATGGCAGTGTCATATGAAATTAAGTATGATGATAATAATAAGTGCTTTTATGCAGCAGCTAATTGGACTAGTGTGGATAATGCAGTATACAGAGTAACAGAGAATGATGAAATTGCCTCAGCTCCTGATAATTACAAATTCACAGGACATGGAGTTGCAGGAGGACAAATAAAACTTGATGAGGGAAAGCATACAATAAAGGTTACGGCATTATCTAAAGATGATGGAAAAGAACTTGGATCAGGAACATGCGAAATTGATGTGTCTATTGGAAATAAAGGAAACAATGGAGTAGAGGTTGATTCTTCAGCAAATCTTAAACAGACTATTAATAAAGAAGATATGAGTGCAACATCTGCAAGATATGTAAAGATGCTTTGTACAGAGAGAGCAACTAACTATGGAGTTTCAATGTTTGAATTTCAGGTATATGGAACAGATGGTGTTGTAAAAAGACCTGTAAATTACGGAGAAAACATCGCACTTAATAAAGAAACAAAATCATCAGGCCTAAAAGATGAATGGTGGATGTATGATAAAGAAGGAAATTTATTACAAAAGGAACTTGATAAAGTAGTTGGAAAGAATGCAGTAGATGGTGATATGAATACATCATTCTCATCTAAAAATGATATTAATCAGTGGTTGAGTGTAGATTTAGGTGACAGTTATGATATAGGTCGTATATCTGTTACATGGACGGGTGATGCAGGAAAAGTATATGATTATCAGGTATCAAATGACGATAAAAATTGGACAAGCATATATAGAAATGTTAAAGGAACACCTAATTCTACGGATAATAGACAGGTATATGCACAGAATGTAAGATATGTTCGTGTCTTAGCGTATAGTAAAGTTGAAAAGGGAAGTGGAATAGGGATTTCAGAATTAGGAGTATATAAATATAAAGAAGGTGATGAAAAACCTGCAATTAATTTACCTGAATTACCAAAGACAACGACAAAGACAGCAGGTAAAGCAACGTATATTTCTAATGATATGTATTTGGAACAGGCAAAAGTTCCGTATTATAAGACAGAGAATGTAAAGGCACCTATAGAAAGTAATGACTGGTGGCAGTCAATGCTTATAAAGAAGTTTGGCAATACAATTTGTACAATGCCTTTTAAAGTTAGATTTTCAACAAAAGGATTAAGTGTTCTTACAGCTACAGACGGATGGCTTCAGGATCATGCAGCTACAGCTGTAAATTTATCTGTTATTTCAGAAACAACACCTGACTTTTATATTTTGCCGGAAAATTTAGACACAGATACAGCTTGTGATAAAGTAGCCGGTTATAGTGATTTTTCAGTTACGGCACAGTTAGCAGATGATAATCACGTAGCTATGACAAGTACGTTTGTAAAAGGCTCACCATATATATATAACGAATTTGGTGATACTGAAGCATTTACAATATCATCGTCTTCTATAACATCTATATTTGATGGAAATGGAAAAGAAATACTTGCAAGTGGTTCTGTTACAACAGACCATATTGGACTTGAAATTACTGATGATGATAATAAAGATAAAACAAAAACATCAAAAAGTTATTATTGTTTATCGGTTCCAGAAGGAACAGTATTTAAAAAAGTAGGAAATAATATTAAAGTTGAATTTGCAAATAAAAATAGCTATATGTCAGTTGGAACAATGACATCAAAAGACCAGATCGAAAAGTTTTATAAACATGGTTATGCATTTGTAGATAAAACATCAGTTACATATAATTATGATGATGACAATGCAAAAATTACATCAGATTATAAAGTAACAACAAAAGTTAAAAGAACAGGTTTTAATGACACAACATTTATGTGTATGATGCCACATCAGTGGAAATATTCTTCAAAGAATGGAAGTGAATTTGCTACATATCCGTCAGTAAGAGGAGATATGAAGGCAATAGAAAGTAATGAATTTACTACAGTATCTGATTTCTCAGGCTTGATAGCTATATTTGCTAAGCCTAATGGAGAAAAAGATGCAGATGGAACAGCTACATTTGATACAGACGCGGTAGCGAGATATCTTAAGGATTTGGAAAATTCAACAAAGAATATTACACCTGCTGCAGATGCTTATTGGGAAGGTAAGAATTTACATCCTCTTGCAATGGGTGTAATAATGGCAGACCAGATTGGAAATATTGAATTAAAAGAAATTTTCTTACAAAGATTAAAAGCAAGATTAGTAGACTGGTTTACATACGATGGAAAAAATGACATAAGTTATTTTGTCTATAATGAAGCATGGGGAACTATTTATTATAAAGAAAGTGAATTTGGTGCTAATGCAGCTATCTGTGACCATCATTTCACATATGGATATTTTGTATTTAGCGCAACGGTATTGGCTACATACGATAAAGAATTCTACAATGATTATAAGGATATGATTGAGATTCTTATAAGAGATTATGCAAATCCGACGGCAGACAGTGAATATTGCAGATTCAGAGATTACGATTTGTATGAAGGACATTCATGGGCAGGTGGATATGCAGATAATGATTCAGGTAATAATCAGGAGTCAGCATCAGAATCATTATTCAGCTGGATTGGAATGTATCTATGGGGAGTTCTTACAGAACAGAATTCTTACAGAGATGCAGGTATATTTGGATTTACAAATGAAATGGAAACTGTAAAGCAGTACTGGTTTGACTATGATAGAAAAACAGATACTGATGGAAATGTTACTAATAGTAATTGGGTTTCAGATTATCCATATCAGGTAGTTGCTCAGGTTTATGGAGCAATTAACTTCTATGGAACTTTCTTTGGCGGACAGCCATTATATTGTTATGGTATTCATTGGTTACCAATTTCTGAATATTTAACATACTATGGAACAAACCATACAAGATGTGCACAAATATATCAGGGATTGTTAGATGACACTGATAAGGCAATTGAATATGCAGTAATAGATGCTAAAGCAGAAGGTAAATCTGAAGAAGAAATTGAAAAAATTAAAAATGATTATACAAGAGCTGATACAGGTTGGCAGCATATTACATGGCCATATCTGGCTCTTACAAATCCAACTTTAGCAATTGATAAATTCTTAAAGAATGATACTAAAGTACAGAAAACAGATACTGCATTAACATATTGGTATATTAATGCGCTTAAGGAAATTGGTGTAAGAAGTTCAGATTACAAGATTACAGGAATAGGAATAGCCGGAACAGTATATTATAAAGACAGTGAAAAGAAATACACTGCTGAAGTTTATAATCCTACAGGAGAAAGAAAAACAGCATCTGTAAGGGATAATAAAGGAAAAGAAGTAGGAACTGTTGAAGTGGGAGCTAATTCACTTATAAGTTTTGAAATTAAAGGTAAAGGATTTAGCTATAAGCAGATGTCAGCACCTACTATTAAAGCTACATCATTAGCATCTAAGGATGTTACTGAAAATATTTCAGGAACAAAAGAATTTGATGATACACAGTTAGTAGAGTTAGAGTGCGCAGATGAAGATGCAACTATTTACTATACAACAGATGGTAAGGCACCAACTAATGAGTCTACCAAGTATACAAAAGGTGATAAAATACTTGTATCAAGTGATACAACTTTAAAAGCTGTTACAGTAAAGGAAAATTGTATTAATTCATCGTATGCAGCAGCAACATTTAAAATCAAAGGAGAAGCAATTCAGGATGATACAAATGTTGCGTTGAACAAAACTGTTACAGCAAGCAGTGAAGATGGTGGTAATACAGCAGCAAATTCAGTTGATGGTAAAGAAGATACAAGATGGCAGGCAAAAGCAGATGATACAAATGAATGGATTCAGGTTGATTTAGGCAGAGTCAGAGTAGTTAACACTGTAAAGGCAAAATGGGAAGCAGCTTATGCAGCAACATATGAGGTTCAGACATCAGTTGATGGAAAAACATGGAACATAGTCGCTACTGAAAATGGTGGAACAGGTTATATAACAACTACATTTGCAGCAACAAATGCCAGATATGTAAAAATACAGACAACGTCAAGAGCAACAAATTATGGATGCTCAATTTATGAATTTGAAGTTTATGGTGCACGTCAGACTAATAAACCTACATTATCAATTGAGAGTGGAACATATGATGATGCACAGCAGGTTACCATGAAAACAGATGTAAAGGGTGCAGAAATCAAGTATACATTAGATGGAAGTGAGCCAACAGAAGATTCTGAGACATATATTGAACCTATTACAATAAGTGAATCTTCTTACGTTAAAGCTGTAACTTACAGAAAAGGAATGACTTTATCTGATGCAGCAGAAGCAGAAGTAATTATAAAGGGAACTTTAGGAATTAATAAGAAAGAAGCGTCAATTCCAAGAGATGGACAATTACAGTTGAATGGATTAAGCGATGAAAAGATAACATGGGAATCATCTGATAGTAAAATTGCAACTGTAGATAAAGATGGACTTGTAAAAGGTGTTTCTGTAGGCAGTGCAGAAATAATTGCATCAATTCCAAATGGAAAGACAAAAACATGTAAGGTTACTGTAGTTGAACCAATTCCAATCACAAAGATAACTTTATCTGAAACAGAAGTGACACTTAAGAAAAAAGAGCAGGTTTCATTAGAAGCAGAGATAGAACCTGATAATACTACTGACAGTAAAATTATTACATGGTCCTCACAAGATGAAGGCATTGCTTCAGTAGATAATAAAGGAAAAGTAACTGCAAATTCAGTAGGAACTACAAAAATAACAGCCAAAGCAGGAAAAGTATTTGCAGAATGTACAATAACTGTAAGAGAGGTTACAACAGAAGAAATGCTTGTAGATGAAAACTTTAACCTCGCTTTACATAAGAATGTTGAAGTATCTTCTCTATATACTAAAGAGGGAAGTCAGACAACAGATATCCTTACAAATGGAGTCCTTACAGATAATATATCATATGAAACAGACTGGGATAAAACAAGAACATATGAATACGTTCTTGTTGATTTAGGAAAGAATTATACAATAGAAGCATTAAATAAGGTCGCAATTAAATTTAGTGCTGAAAATACTGCAGCTGAGAATATGTCAGTTCAGTTCTCAAATAATGGCGTTGATTATGTAACAGCATATGAAAATACTGCTCTTAAGTATAGTGATTCAAAAGAAGGATTATTTACATTTGACACAAATGTAAATACAAGTGAAATGTCTAGTGTAAGATATGTTAAGTTCTATATGAAGGGACATAAAGACTGGGGATTCCAGATGAAAGAAGTTGCGGTCTTTAGTACAGAACAGAATGCTAAAGAAGTTGAATTTGGTACATGTACTCCTCCGGCAGATTTCGCAGTAACAACACAAGATTTTTCTCAGATTACATATACTATTACACCGGCAGAAGGACAGGAAGATTATACATACGCAATTTGGATTGATGGAGTACGTATGGGAGAACCTGTAAAAGCAGGAACGTATACATTAGATGGAATAACAGATGGAGAACATGTAGTTGAAGTGCACTCATATTGTAAATTTAAGGATAATGACTACATTGCTTCAAAAGAAGGAATTTCAAGAACAATATCAATTGATGATGGAACTTTGTATAAACGTTTAAATACAAAAAGAAATATTGCAAAAGGTTGTAGTATTTCATTAGATTCAGTTTATTCAGGAGAGGGAAGTCAGGATACAAGTGTCTTAACAGATGGAGAAATATCACAGGCATTGGATAAGGTAGTTGAATCGGTATGGGGCGAAAAAACAGCTGTTATAAATCTTGATTTAGGAAAAGATTACAAAAAAGACCAGATAGACGGAGTACTTTTAGCATTCAAAAATGGAGATACTTATGGTAAAAAATACACTGTAGAATTTTCAGAAGATGGCAAAAACTTTGAACAGGTGGCAACTATTGAAAATAGTGAATTTAAAAATTATTTTGAAAATAAGTTGGATATGTCATTATATAGTCATAGTAAGGTAAGATATGTTAGATTTAATTTACTTGAAGGAGCTACAGGTTGGGGATATCAGATATCTGAAGTAGCTGTATTTGATAAAGGATTCTACAAAGTAACAATTGATGGAAATGTTAAAAAAGTAAAGAATGGAGAAACAATTACCTTACCTGATGTAAATTCTGAGGGTACAAATAAACTTGGATATTATGATGTTGAAAATGATGAGACAGCAGCACCCGGAGCTACATATCTTGTAACAAAAGATGCTAAATTTGAAACAATTAATATGACAGTTAATTTGTTAAATGGAGCAAGCATGAGATTTTCGGAACCGTCAGGTTTAAGATTCCAGGCAAAAGTTACAACAGATAATGATGGACTTCTTGAACAGAACGCAGATGGTATAGGAAAACTTGTTACAACAGGAACTCTTATAAGTACAAGAGACTTGTATAATGATAACGGTGAGAAAATTGAACTAGATAGTAAATATACTAAGATTAACATTGTAAATACAGGCTGGTATGATGCTAATAAGAATAAGGATTATACTGATGATGTCGGAAATTACTGTGGTTCAATTGTAAAGATTGCTAAATCAAATTATAAGAGAGAATTTATTGCAAAAGCTTATGCTACTATAAATTATACTTATTATAATTCAGATAATGGTAACAGTAGCATAACAGTATATTCAACTACAACTGATAAGAATGGAAATGAGATTGATGTAGTTGGAAGAACAATAAATTATGTTGCAACAGCTATAAAGAATTCAATAACATATTATAATTCATTACCTGAAAATGCCAGAAAATACGTTGATATGTATTTAGATGTTTCAGAAGAAAATACAAGCGAAGAATAATGTTTAAAAACTGGTTATAAATTTGGGCTACCCACATATTTGACAAACAACCAAAAAACTCTCCTACAAAATGAACTCATAATGTAGGAGAGTTTTGAATTTATTGCTTTTTCATTCTACATATCGATGATATTATCATCCGGAATTACTAAAGCACATATAATATAAATTATTATACCTGAGCCATAGAAGAGTGAGAGAATAGCCCATATAAGACGTACAACTGTAACGTCAATATTAAGATATTCAGCAAGTCCTCCACATACTCCGGCAAGCTTTTTATTTTTTGATGATTTGTATAATTTACGCTTCATAACTACCTCCGTATAAAGCAATTTTAAAGTAAATAATTAGTAAACCATAGCTTCTTCTTCACCTGTAACAACTCTTAATGCACCCTGAGCAAGAGCAAGTAATTCATCTTCACCAGGATAAATTGTAACAGGAGCAATCCATTCAACAGCAGCCTTCATATCTTCCTGAGTTTTAGCATTGTAAGCAATACCACCTGTTAAGATAATCTGATCAACTTTTCCACCGAGAACTACAGACATAGCACCGATTTCTTTGCATAACTGATAATGGAATGCATCAACTACAGCCTTAGCTGTTTCGTTACCTTCTGCAATCATTTTCATTAAATCTCTCATGTCATTTGAACCGACATAAGCGTTGAAACCACCGTTACCATTAATCATTTTCCCAACTTCTGCCTGAGTGTATTTTCCACTAAAGCAAGCCTTCATCAATGAACCTGAAGGAAGTCCGCCTGAACGTTCAGGTGAGAATGGGCCGTCACCATCTAATGCATTTGCAACATCAACAACTTTACCATTCTTATGAGCACCAACTGATACTCCGCCACCCATATGAACAACGATTAAATTTAAATCTTCGTATTTCTTACCAACTTCTTTTGCATATCTCTTAGCAACAGCTTTCTGGTTTAATGCATGGAAGATTGAAATTCTAGGGAATAATGGATGTCCTGATAATCTTGCAACATCAGCTAATTCATCAACTACAACAGGATCAACGATATATGATGGAACGTTAATCTGTGCTGCAATTTCATGAGCAAGAATACCACCAAGGTTTGATGCATGCTGTCCCTGCTTACCAATCTTTAAATCTTCAAGTAATTCAGGAGTAGTAGCATATGTACCACCTGGAATTGGCTTTAATAAACCACCACGACCTACAACAACATCAATAGTTGAAAGGTCAACATTCTTTTCTTCTAAGACTTTTAAAATAACTTCTTTACGGAAGTCCTTCTGATCATAAATTGTTGCGTACTGCGCAATTTCTTCAGTTGAATGTCTTAAAGTTTCTTCCATAAGCTGTGTTTCATCTTCGTAAACACCAATTTTAGTAGAAGTAGAACCCGGGTTGATAATCAATATTTTGTATGACATTTTAATACCTCCAAATTATTACATTGCTTCAGCAACTACAGCTGCTAATGCGATTGAATTTACTTTAACTTCAAATTCATCAGAACGTGATGTTAAAATAACAGGGGCCTTTGTACCTGTTAATATGTTACCGTTTTTAACATCTGCTGTATGAACTAAACATTTATATGTGATGTTACCTGCCTGAATATCAGGGAATAATAATACATCAGCATCACCAACAATTTTTCTGTTAGTTGTTCCTTTGTGGAATGCAGCTTCAGGTTCGATGGCAAGATCAAGTGAAAGTGGTCCGTCAACGATACATCCTGTGATTTCTCCATTTTCATTCATCTTAGTAAGTGCTTCAGCATCTACTGTACATGGCATTTTAGGATTTACAACTTCAACAGCTGCAAGAGGAGCTACCTTAGGACATTCAATTCCACATGCATGAGCAATTTCAACTGTGTTCTTAATAATCTGAGCCTTTGTATCAAGGTCAGGATAAGGAACGAATGCAACATCTGATAAGAATAATAAATG
This sequence comes from Eubacterium sp. AF17-7, assembly GCF_003461285.1. Taxonomy (NCBI): domain Bacteria; kingdom Bacillati; phylum Bacillota; class Clostridia; order Eubacteriales; family Eubacteriaceae; genus Eubacterium; species Eubacterium sp. AF17-7. The sequence continues at coordinate 49,081 of NZ_QTWU01000019.1, forward strand.
ATCAATACCCTTAACATCAAATACGCAAACATGTGATAATGTTTTGTCAGTTCTAAGACCAACTTCTTTATCTAATACACTCTTAAGGAATGATTTTGTATCTATAAGACCTTTCATGTACATATCAGCTTTTCCGTCATGGACTAATTTTACAGCTGTTCTTGCTGCTTCGATTGGATCAACAACATTGATGATTTCAAATTCATCTGCATTCATCTTTAAAACACTGGCAATTGTACGAATCTTTGCTTCATCACCAACTAAAATAGCTTCAGCAATATTTCTGTCTTTTGCTGCCTTAACTGCTTCTAAAACTGCATCATCCTGTGCACAGGCAACAGCAACCTTTTTCATAGGGCATTCTGCAACCTTTGCAAGTAAATCGTCAAAACTTTTTGTCATTTTGTTTACCTCTTCAATATTTATAAATTTTTTTTGGATTTATATCCTGTGCTTAACCACTTTAAATAGTAGCACGGTATATTTGACAGGTCAAGAAATAGAAAGAAAAATAAAGAAAACTTCCTTATAGATATGTAAAATTAAAATTAAAAATAAAAAAATACCTTAATAAAATAGAAGTACTTGTTTATATTTTTTGTTTTGTTATAAATATAGATTAGAAGGCGAAAATAGGTTATTAGAAAATCTATTTTTAATGAAAATAATAAAATGTGGGGAGTACTAAAAAGAGGACAGGAGAGTGTTATGAGAAAAAAATTAAGTAAGGTAATGGCATTAATATGCGCTGCTACAATTACAGTAACAAGTATGCCTTATTTGTCTGATTCGACTAAAGGTGCAACTATGGACTTTAGTGCTGAAAACAGTTCAGTAATGGTAGACAAAGGCGGATATAAGAAAGAAGTCTATGGTGTTGGTACAGACGACTGGGGAGTAACATGGACAGATAGAAAAAACAATTTACCTACAAGAACAACATATTTAACAGATAATTACAAAGAAACAGTTGGAACAGTACCTACAAATGATTGGGCGAGCTCAGTTGTATTTGACAAATATTCAGAATCATTGTACGCACATCCACTTGCATACCGCGCAGCAAGTAATGGAATGCAGATGGCATCACCGGCGGTTACTAGTGGTACATCATATGTAGATGGAGAGCCTACAGTAGAAAGTCTTTTAGAAGATAATACGGTAGAACTTGTTGTTGGTGGCAATAACTTTAGTGCAAAGGATGCAAAAGTTGATAAAACTACAGATTGGACATACGATATATTGATGGAGAACAATGCTTCAACATCAAGCATAATGGCGACAATCGGAAAAGGAACACCATATGCTTATTACAATTTTAAAAATGTAGAACCTACCATTTCACTTGGAGCAGGTGGAACAGATCTTGCGATATATAAAAATTCAACATCTTCAAATATTTTAGGGGTAAGTCTTAAGAACAAGAAAGACGGAAAGACACATTACTACTTAATCAGTGCACCAAGTGGTACAACATGGGTTAATGCGGGTGGAAAACTCACTGCAAAAATGCCGGCAGGAAAAAACTACATGTCAGTTGCAATATTACCTGACGGAAGTGACAATGCATTTGAATTATACAAAAAATATGCATTTAACTTTATTACAGATACAAAGGTTGAGTGGAAATATCTTAGTAATTCTTCAAAGGTAGTTACAAAATATAACGTGGTTACAAAGAACATGGAAACAGGAGCAAACGGTGGAGACACAATTATTGCTTTATATCCTCATCAGTGGAGATATGCAAACAGTAAATTTACAGGATATACATACGACACAATAAGAGGGACAATGAAAACAGTTGTTGGAACAAGCTATTCTACAACAATGCAGTATAATGGAATTTTATCATCACTTCCTGTAACAAAAGATGAAGATACAGTAGGAAAAATAAAGGATCAGTTAGGGTATTTATACTCTTATAGAAAATCAAAAGATGATCCAAAGTGGATTTGTTTCTTAGAAGGTCAGTATGGCGGATATGATACATACTGGGTAGGAAAAAATCTTAACACATTATCAGATGCAATATGGCTTGCAGACCAGTTTAAAGATAACGACATGAAGACTATGACAAATGACATGGTTGAAGGTGTTGAAAATTATCTGGAATTTTGGCTTGACCCACATCGGGCATATATAGACGGTCAGCATGTAGATGATTATTTTTATTATGATAAAGAGTATGGAACACTTATTGGCTATCCTACATCATATGATTCAGATAAGCAGGTAAATGACCATCATTTCCATTACGGATACTGGATAAAGGCAGCTGCGGCAGTTGCAATGAAAGACCCACAGTGGGCAAAAGAGTGGGGCGGAATGGTTTATGAAATGATAGGCGATATAGCAAATGCAAATAGAGATGGTAGCAGCTATAACAAAAACAGCGAGACAAGATATCCGTTTTTAAGAAATTTTGATATATACGAAGGTCATTCATGGGCATCAGGAGTTGCAAACTATGAATTTGATGAAAATGGTCAAATGGTGGACAAAAAAGGTGGACTTTCAGGTGGTAACAACCAGGAATCATCATCAGAGTCAGTAAATGCATGGTCTTCACTTATTCTTTGGGGAGAAGCTGTTGGCGATGAAAGAATCAGAGACCTTGGAATCTACATGTACACAACAGAAATAGCAGCAATTGAAGACTATTACTATGATGTACATAATGAGATTTTTACTAAAGAATATAAAGATAGTAATAATTATAATATCCAGACAGTAACAAGATTGTTTGGCGGAAGATATGATCATACAGCATGGTGGACAGAAAATCCAATAGAAGTTACTACAATTACAATGCTTCCAATATCAGGGGCAACACTTTATATGGGAAAATACAAAGACAAGGTAAAGAATGTAGTTGACAGCATAGGAGAAAACAGTAAGCAGTGGAGTAATTTTGTGAACAATAAGGAACAGATTTGTACAAATTACGGAAAAAAAGATATGCTTACTGATCCTAAGACAAATCAGGACGTGGTTGCTGAATACTATGCATACTATGACCCGGATGCAGCACTTGCAAAAGTTGATTTAAGTGATAGCGGAAAAGTTGAAAATGGTGAATCAAGAGCACATACATTAGCTTACATTACAAGTTTGAAAGAATATGGAAACCAGAATTTTGATATAACAGGAAGTACTCCATTTTCAGTTGTATTAGAGAAAAATGGAGTTAAGACTTACGTTGTAGAAAATCACACAGATAAGACACAAAGAACATATTTCTCAGATAAGACATATGTTGATGTACCGGCAAATTCAGTTTATGCAGGTGGAAAGAGCGGGGATGGAGAAAATCCAAATAAAGATGATTCACAGGAAATAACAAAGCCTGAAGCAACTACAGCAAAACAGAGTGAAACTACAACAAAAGAAGAGACAACAACTAAAAAACAGGAAGAGACAGTAAGTAAAGAACAAACAACAACTGACAAGTTGAATGAATCTACAACAGAGCAGATACAAGTTACAACAAAAGACGAAATTAAAGAAAATCAGTCAACAAAAGATAATAAGCATTCAGATGTGACAACAACTGCGAATAAAGAAGGTTTTAGTACAGGTGGAGTAGGTAATGGTGAAAAATATCAGGCACCTGGTAAAGTTAAAAAACTTAAAGTAAAGAAGAAAAGCCTTAAGAAGATTCGCCTAAGTTGGAAAAAAGTAAGTGGTGCAAACGGATATCAGGTTTCTGTAAAAGTTAGAAAGAAAGGCAAATTTAAAGTTGTAAAGACAATAAGAAAAAATAAATATATTAGACGCAAATATAGAAATAAAATTATTTATGTTAAGGTAAGAGCGTACAAAATAGTTGCCGGAAATAAAATTTATGGAAAATATTCTGCTGTTAAAAAGTATAAAAACAAATAATTAAGTAAAGCCATTATTAAGGATGATTAGCACAAAATGTTCTTGGTAATGGCTTTTTATTTGAAAAAATAAAGTATAAAACTTATAAAAAACTCAACAAAATGCGACGAAACTATTGACTTTCACTCACTAAACTGATAAAGTGAAAGCTGCTAAAAACGTTTCAAAACGTAAGATAAATTAAATATGGGAGGTTTTACAATGAAAAGCAGGTTACTAAAGGGGATTTCCTGTCTGCTTGCTTGTGTGATGTTGTTGGAGGCTACATTACTGTACTTTACAAAAGATGTTTATTCCAACGAAAATGTAATTGCACTAAAGAAAGAGGCAGTGAAATGGATTGAAGACAGTCAGAATGAGGATGGCTCATGGGGGAAGAGCTTAGGTATATATAATACAGCAGAAGTATTAAAATATACAGGAAAACAAAATCTTTCAGGGGATGTCAGAGAGAAAGCCGTAAAATATCTTGATACGGCGTATGAAAATAACAATGACGATCTATATAGAAAAAATTCCATTAATGAAATAACAACAGAAGATAAAATAAAAGAAATAATTAAAATGCAAAACAATGACGGAAGTTTCAGTGTAAGCGATGAATACAAAGGTGACACATTTGATACACTTCTTGCACTTGAAGCAATGCTAAGCAGCGAATTGATGAATAAAAAGTCAATGGAAAAGGCTGTTTTATTTGTTTTGTCAAACCAGAAAGAAGATGGTAGTTTTTCATACAACGGCAAAAAAGATGGTGGAGTATACATAACTGCATATGCAGCTTTTATATTAAAAAAATACATCAGCGAAAATGGTGGAAAAGAAAGTGAAAAGCTTGCCCTTAACAGAGCAAATGAGTATCTTATTTCAAAGGAAAGTGAAATAATCGGAAATGATGAAGAATCATTAATGAATTTATTAATGATTACAATTGCGCTGACAGAGATTGATGCAAATAGAACATTACAGAGGATTGAAAAAGCAGGAAAAGAAATAAAACAGGATGGAAGTCTCAATCAAGATGAATGTTTAACAGCAATGTTTGTTTACGCAATAGATGAATATCTTACATTTGTCAGGGATGAATCAGTTATATCGGGTCCCCAAATAACAGGTATAGTAATAAATTCAGATGAAAACATAACCGCATACACAGATATAAAAGTTGTTCCGGAAATAATTGGGATAAATGATGAAAAACATGAAGTGTCTGTGTGTATGGGAAACGAAAGCACAGCTTATGTAAAAGGAACAGAAACTGACGACGGATATGTAATTAATACGAAAAACATGGAACCGGGTGAATATTACATTGTTACAATGGTTACAGATAAAGAAAGCGGACAGGTTGTGGCAATAAAAAGAAAACAGGTAGAAATCAGTGAAGGAATTAAAATATTTAAGTCAGTTCTTAATTATTCACCAAAGGCTGTTTCCGTAAATACGAAAAAAGAAATTAAGTTTAAGTTAAAGGCAGAAATGGGAACAAATACAGATACGGACATTGATATAAACATAAATGTTGAAAATCAGAATGGAGAAAATGTTTATAAAGACAATCATAGTATTGAGGCAGGCACAAATACAAAATACATTGAATGCAATGATTTTTCATTCATGTCACAGGCAGACACGGATGATTTATATACAGTAACAGTAAGGTATAAGAATAAAAATACGGTTATTAAAACCGACAGAGCGCTGATAAAAGTTTTTGATGAAGAAAATGAAAATAGAATTGACATAAAATACGAGGCTGACAAAGATGAAATAAATGATGACGACACACATGTAAACGTGAAGTTTAACATGCAGGGAATTGGTCTTTCGGAAACAATAAAAAGAAGACCGATGGACATTGTCATAATACTGGATAATTCCGGAAGCATGAGAACAGAGGATTGGAATATATCAGAAGAGGGCGCAAAAATCATAGTAAACTACATGCAGCCGGAAGACAGGGCATTGATAAGATATGTTAACCGGGGAAATGCGGAAACGGGATTTTCAAATGATAAAGAGTATCTGAATGAAGTGCTGAGCAGAGGCGTATGGCTATGGGGAGGAACACCTATATACAGTTCAATAAACAACTCAATAAATGATTTAAAAAATTCCGAATACAGAGATAAGGTAATATATCTGTTTTCAGATGGAGAAAGATGGGGAGATTCTCCTGAAATAAATGTTAAAGAACTTAAGGACTTGAACATAACCATATATTCAGTGTTTCTTGAAGCAAATGCATCGGAAGAAAGCAGGGTGGAGGCAAAAAAGACAATGCAGTACATTGCCGACATATCAGACGGTGTGGCATTATCTGCACCGACAAATGATGAAATAACTGAATGCGTGGCAAAACTTGCAAACGACATATTCATGGTTGCGGGTAAAAACATAGAACTTAAGATGAAATTAAATAAAGACATAAATCCTGATGACATTGAATTCAGTAATGCCCCTGATGAAATAATAAAAAATGATGATGGCACAAATACACTATTATTTAAGCAGGGCTACTTAAGCGTGGGTCAGGATAACAACATAGAGATGAAAGTACCCGTAACAGGAATTGCGGATGACGAAATAATTAATCTCATGGATGAGATAACACTTTCATATACAAATGAAAATGATGAAAAAGTTGAACTTAAACTTGATCCCTTAACCGTAAAACGAAGAATAACAACTGAAATCGTTGAAACGGAACCTGAGACAAAACAGAGTACAGAAGAAGCAGTAGATAAAAAGGGAATATATGCCAAAAATGTTATCCCAAAGGAAAGTGACGAGCAGGGAAAAGCCATTAAGGGAAATGTAAGTGTGGACAACACGGATATGGAAACAGGAGATACTGCAAAAATTTCTTATGTAATCGAAAATAAAGGACAGGAAAAGGAAAACGGCATTTTAAAAATAAGTGCAATAAACATAAAGAACAAAAATGTAACTGAATTGGAAAATAAGGAAACGAAAATCGGACAGGGAGAGAAAATTACTGAAACCATAGATACAGACACTTCATTACTTGGAGAAGGAAATTTCTTAATCATATATCAGTTTGTGACAGATGATGAAGTAATTCTGATGGATGAGGCAGGATTTAAACTTACAGACCATGCTTATAATTTTAAAATTCAGTGTAGCGACGGTGGAAGTGTTGTTTCAAAGTTTATGGAAACTTATAAGGAAGGACAAACCATAAGCCTTAAGGCAAAAGCAGACGATGGATATATATTTGCAGGATGGGAGTGTGACTATGGAGCATTCTCCGACAGGTATGATAAATCTACAATGTTTACAATGCCGGGTAATGATGTAACGGTAAAAGCAGTATTTGCGAAAAAGAAAAATATGGAAAATCACGACAACAGTATTAGTGAATCCGTAACAAAAGATAATAGCGGTGAAAAACCGGGCAATGAAATTACAACACAAAAAGTCGTGAAAAAAGATGGAAATTCAAATGTTAAAGGCAGGTCGGAAAAGTCAGAAAAGAATTCTGCCATAACAAAGGAAGAGCATGAGAAGAATGCCAATATAAGTGGTAAACATAAAAAAGAGTATGGTAAGAATGACAGCATTAAGAAAAATAGTGATGGCATAAAAACATACAACGTGGATGAAAATAATCAAAACAACAAAGAAATAAAATCAGGCTCACCCGTAAAAACCGGTGATTTTGAAACAAGAAAAACAATTGCAGCATTGATGATTATTCAGTTCATTTCAATTATAGTCATTATATTTATGGCAGGAAAAAAGGAAAAAGAAGAACAATAGGGGTTAAAAAATGTATAAAGAGAAAAAAATTAACAGGGTTTTAAGTTTTATTCTGATAGTGGCAATGGTGACAGTGTCAATGTATGTGCCGGGAATAAAGCAGAATACCACTAAAAGTTCAGACATAAATGAAGCGTATCAGTTAAGTGAAGCAGAAGTTAAAACACAATCTGCAAAAAATGCTGAGAAGTTAAAAACATATATGTCTGAAAGTGTAAATAAAGTAAAATCAAAAAAAGAAACCGCAGAAAGTCTTAAAAATATTCTTGAATATGTGTCGGAACTTAAAAAATCTGTTACAGATGAAATGAACAAGGCACAAAAATATGCTAAAGAAGAAAATCTTAAAACAGTATTAAAGAGAGTAGAAGAAAGCAGAAAAGAAGTTAGCAAAGACTTTGCAGATACAGAAAATGACATAAACAGAGTGATAAAACTTTGTGACAAAAAAGATGTAAGCAACAAAGAACTAGATAATGAATACGCTAATCTTACAGATGAAGTCAGAAAGATAACGGAAAATGAAGACATAGAAACAAAAGTGCCCGATAAACCACATCAGACCTCTAAAAGTTATGATGTAAGTGAGAGTGTAGGAAAACAGACACCGGATAGCAGTTTGTACACGACATCTTTGTTAAAGAAAATAGAAAACGGAGAGTGTGATGGAGAGAGCACACAGGATGAAGCATTAATTTTAAGTGATGAGGCTAAAAAGATAGCCGATACGCTAAATACTCCGTATGAAATATATAAATATGTAAAAGATACAGTAGATTTTAAGCCTTATTACGGTTTAAGATATGGTGCTACAGGTACATTTACATGTAAGGTGGGAAATGATTATGATACGGCATCGCTTCTAATAGCAATGTTGAAATACAGAGGATTTGAAGCGAGATATGTAGTAGGAACAGTACAGATTGAAATAAAAGAGGCAATTAATCTTACGGGTGCAGACAATGAACAGGGCGCAGTTGATATTTTATCTATGCTTGGGATTCCGACAACGGTAGTAAAGACTGATGGAAAGATAACAGCCGTAAGAATTGAACATGTATGGGTAGAAGCGTACATACCATATGACAGTTACAGGGGAAGTGGAAAAGTAGCCGGCGCAAAAGAATGGATTCCAATGGATGCCTCATATAAAAAATACGAAAAGCAGGAAAAGTTAAACTATGACAGTGATTTTAATGAGGAAATAAAAAAACTTAGTGAAGAATTAAAAAATGAAAACGCGACAGGGTTTAGTGAAAATCTTGAAAGCATTCAGGATAGGATAACTGAATACGCAAATGAAGAAAGTATTGAAACTGACACAATTCTTAGCAAAAGAAAAATAAAGGAAGACACTCTTAGCTTACTTCCGTCCGTACTTCCATATGAAGTAATAAAGGAAAATGCCGTATTTGACAGGGCACCTGAAAAGGCGAAGGCAAAGATAACATTTAAACTTACAACACCGTTTTACGGTACATACGCAATTGGAGATTCGGATAAAGAAGTAACATTTGAAGCAGCATCATTATATGGAAAAAATGTCTGGATTGAATATGTCCCTGAAACAGATGAAGATGAGAAGATAATAGAAAAATATGGCGATATATATAGCACACCTGCATATCTCATTAAGGTTATTCCATGCATAATGGTAGACGGAGAATGTGTTGCAAAGGGGAATGCAGTACGTCCCGGAACATATACAATATTTGGGATGGATATATATGAAGCAGGATGTGAAATAGTATCAGTTGACAATCCTCTTGTTGCGGGTGGAAGCTATGCGGTTTCATTTGATTATGGAAAAATAAGCGAAGCTGATTTAAGCGATGCAAAGACCGAACTGCTCAGTTTAAAGGAAAAACTTGAATCAGGAAAAGAAAGCAATGACAGGGCAATGGGGGAAACACTTTCAGGAATAGGCACAACATACTTTGCACAGCTTGATATGGCAGACAGTATGCTTGAGGGAATATTAAATGTTACAACATGGAGACAGATAAGTGAGGGAATTTTTGGATACAAACCAAAGGTCACAAGCATATTTGGTGCACCA